>CACYET010000085.1 GCA_902773515.1 uncultured Eubacteriales bacterium
GTGAGAGGGATTTGGATAACGACCTCATCCGTCACGGCTTCGCCGTGCCACCTTCCCCAAAGGGGAAGGCTGGCGGGCGGCGCAACGCCGCCCCTACAATTCCTGTTCCCGAGGGCCTGCCGGCCCGACCTCGCTAAAAACAGTCCACCGGACTGTTTTCCGGGCGCTCGGTCTCCCTGTTCCCTGTTCCCTTAATATTGTAACTTTATTTCTACATTTCCGCCATTTGCATTGACAAGGCTGTGCCGGGTGAATTAAGATATTCGATAGCTATGATAGTCTGCTGTCATAATGTTTACATGCAATGATTTGGAGGGACTGGACATGCTAAAGAAGGGTCGCAAGCGCGAGGCCAAGGGCCTTGCCGTGCTCTATTTCATCATTGGTTTGATCATACTGCTCATCATACTCGCAGTCATCTACTTCGCGCTGGCGAAGCTGGATTACTCCGACCAGGTGGACCCCGAGGCCACCATGCGCAGCTACGTGGAGGCCACGCCTGAGCCGGCGGGCATTCCCGACGACGTGGCGGTCGCGTCCGACGAGGTGCCGGAATACGTGATGCCCGAGGACGAGGTGGACCTGACGCAGAACCTCGAGGTATATCCCACCGAGGAAGAAGAGGCGCCCACGCCCGAGCCCACCGAGGAGCCGACGCCCGAGCCGACGCCGGAGCCCACGCCCGAGCCCACCGCGCTGCCCGCGGGCTCCGCGGCCCAGCCGATGACGGACATCCCCAACCTGCCCGCCACGGCCTCTGAAAACGGCAAGCAGGGCATCACCGGCTGCTACGTGTCCGCGCCGGACGACAACAAGCTGATGGTAATCACCGGCTACGGCTACGCGAACGTCGAGGGCTTTGACGGCGCGCAGGCCAAGAGCTGGCTGGTCGTGACGCAGGTGGCGTCCGGTCAGAAGGTCGCCTATCCGCTGAACCTGGTCAACGGCGCGTCCGGCCTGCCGCACGACGGCGCGGTCTGCCAGAACCCCGCGGCCTGCGACTTCCAGATCACGATCGACGTCAGCCAGTATCAGGAGGGCATCTACTCCATGGCGCTGGTGATTGGCTACAAGCTGCCCGACGCCAAGGACGCCTCCTTCGCGTACTATCCCTTCGGCGGCGACGTGAGCTTCACCATCCTGGACGGCAAGGTGATCACTCCCGTCAATACCGTGGACTACGAATAACCCGCGCTGAACTGACAGATCATACCCGCCCCGCGACATTTCGGATGTCCGGGGCGGGTATTTAGTGAAAACCCCTTCCCTTCCCCGGCCGATCTGCTATAATAGCTGTGTCGCAAGCAATGGGGCTTGCCGAACCAAAGAAACGGAGGAATCACAAATGTTCAAGAAGCTGGCAAAGCACGGCGTCCTCGCCGTCGTCATCCTCGTGGCGCTCGCGGCCCTGCTGGCGAACAGCTTTACGCGGGTGCCCGTAGGCTCCACCGGCATCATGGTCACGCTGGGCCGCGTGCAGGACGGCTCCACGCTGGCCGAGGGCCTGCACTTCCACCTGCCCTTCATCCAGGAGATCGTGTCGCTGGACAACCGCGTGCAGAAGCTGGAGTTGAACACCGAGGCGTTCTCCAAGGACATCCAGACCGTGTCGGCCAAGCTGGCCGTGAACTACCGCCTGCGCCCGGAGAGCAGCTTCTCGGTGTACAAGAGCTACGGCACGAACTTCGAGCAGAACATCATCGTGCCCGCGACGCACGAGGCCTTGAAGAGCGTCTCGGCGCAGTATACGGCGGAGGAGCTCATCTCCAAGCGCGCCGAGTCATCCGACAAGATGCGCGACGAGCTGGACGCGAAGCTGACGGGCATGGGCATCACCGTCACCGACTTCAACATCATCGACTTCGACTTCTCCATCGACTTCATCAACGCCGTCGAGGCGAAGCAGGTGGCCGAGCAGGTGAAGAAGAAGGCCGCCACCGAAAACGAGACCGCCATCGCCCAGGCCGAGCGCGAGAAGCAGGTTTCGATCAAGCAGTCGGAGGCCGAGGCGGAGAAGGTCCGCATCCAGGCCGAGGCGAACGCCGAGAAGGTGCGCATCGAGGCCGAAGCGAAGGCCAACGCCGTGAAGCTGGCCGCCGAGGCCGAGGCTTTCCGCCTGGAGAGCATCAATAAGAACCTGACCGACCTGACCATTCAAAACACGCTCGCCGAGCAGTGGGACGGCAAGCTGCCCAGCGTCGTGGGCGACGCGAACGCGCTGCTGAACTTCACCGACCTGCTGGGCGGCGCGTCCGGCGCAGGCCAATGAGGCAGCGTTTGCAGGATTGAACGCAGGTCGACACAAAGACGCCGAGAGCGCCGCTGAAGCGGCGCTCTCGATTGTTTTGAGAATCCACACTGTGTTATCATGCCTCCGCGAGCAGCAAAGCCGACAGCAGCGGCGAAAAGAGCCTGTAGTGCTGCTCGGCGCGGCCGGGGAACAGCGTGCGCAGGTTCTCCAGCGTGTCGTAATCCGTGTTCATGAACTGGCCGCCGTCGCCCTTGCTCGCATCGTAGGTCTCGACATATCCCATATATGACATGCTGTCATCCGTGCCCGCCGCCCACCAGTTGGTGGCCTCGAAGTAGATATAGGGGATGCCGCGCTCGGCGAAGGGCGCGTGATCGCTCGCGCCAATGGCCGTAGGAGAAGGGCCGATGAATTCCATGCTCTGCGGCGCGGGGTGCGCGTAGGTCCAGGGATTGGTGAAGAAGGCCTCCTCCGGCTCCATGCCGCGGCCGTTTGCCTCGAAAACACCGTCCAGGTCTTCCGGGCGATAGACGCGAAAGCCCAGCCGCTCCGCGGTATCCGCGGCAAACGCATAGCCCTCGAGCTGTTCCGGCTGCGGCTGCGGCGCTTCCTCGTCCTCATAGACGGCGATGTAATCCGCATCGTAGTCGTCGCCATACACGCCGCCGTAGATGTTGCAGAAGTCCCCGAATGCGAGCGCGTCGAGGTTGATCATGCAGAGCGTCGAGGCGACCGCCTCATCCGACATTTGCCCGGCATAGGCCCGGCTGCCGACCTTACCCTCCTCCTCGCGGTCAAAAAAGATATACTTGAGGGTGAACTCGGGTTTGACGTGGGCAAGCCCCGCCGCCGTCGCCAGGAGCAGCGCCACGCCGGAGCCGTTGTCCCCGATGCCGGTGCCGTCGTAGTGCGCGCCGACGATGATCTGCCCTTCGTCGCGCCTTCCGGGAACCGTCAGCACGATGTTTCTCCCCTGCACCGGATCGCCGAACATATCCTCTCCCGAAAAGGGCTGCGCCTCAATCTGCGCGGGAGCATAACCGCAGGCCTCGAGCTCCGCCATCAGCCAGTCCCCGAAGGCGTCGTGTGCGCTCTCCGACTCGCTTCGATCGGGATAGCTCTCGCCGATAAACGTCAGGTACTCCATCGCCCTGTCCGTGAAATCATAGTCGGCGCGGTTCGCCTCTGTGACGGCTGAACTCAAGCCGTCAAGCGCATTCTCACGGGCGGCCTCCTGTTCAGCCAGACTTGCACATGTACCGGTCGCCAGCAGGATCGCAACGATCAGAGCCAGCCAACGCCAACGAAGCACGTCAAACACCTCCCATGAATATCCGTATAAAAGACCCGGGCATATAATAGGTCAAAATCGTGAACGGGGTGTGAATGTGAAAGAAATTTGCTGCTAATTCGCAGCTTGGCAGACGTTTTCCATCTTTTTTCACGCGATTGTGCTTTCCGAGATCGCGTTTTTCTGTATAATAGAAGCAAAGCGATTTAACCTTCTTTTCATTGACTTTATTATGCTAACGTGCTATTATAATAAAGCATACCGATTTGGGGAGGGCTTTATGAACGCCATGGAATATCCGCTGAAGCCGGAGGAGCGCGTGCTGTACGCGCTGCGCGGCCTGTATCAGCTCTACGGCTACAGCCAGTTCAAGATGGGCAAGTTCGAGGAGTACGACCTGTACGTGCGCAACAAGGACTTCCTCGTCTCCGACGGCGTGATCACCTTCACCGACACCGACGGGCGGCTGATGGCGCTGAAGCCGGACGTGACGCTCTCCATCATCAAGAACGCGCGGCAGACGCCCGGGTGCGTGCAAAAGCTGTACTACAACGAGAACGTCTACCGCGTGTCCGGCTCCACGCACTGCTTCAAGGAGATCATGCAGACGGGGCTGGAGTGCATCGGCGACGTGGGCCTGTACAACCTGTGCGAGGTCATCTCGCTGGCGGCGCGCAGCCTGGGCGTGATCGACGATAAGTACCTGCTGGACCTTTCGCACATGGGCGTGGTTTCTGCGCTGGTGGACGCGCTCGACCTGGACGAGGGCGCGCGGCGCGACGTGCTGCGCTGCATCGGCGAGAAGAACGCCGACGGCGTGCGCAAGCTTTGCCCCGGGAGGGACATCGACGGCATCCTCGCGCTGATCGCAGCCCACGGTCCGGCAGCGAAGGTCATCCCCGCGCTGCGCCCGTGGTGCGCTTCGGGGGCGGCAAAGGCGGCGCTCGACGAGCTGCAGGCCGTGACCGACGCGCTGGCGGCGGAGGGCATCGAGCGCGTGGGGCTGGACTTCTCCATCGTCAACGACATGAACTACTACAACGGCATCGTGTTCATGGGCTACATCGACGGCATCCCCGCGTCGGTGCTCTCCGGCGGGCAGTACGACAAGCTGATGCAGCGCATGGGCAAGCCGGCGCGCGCGGTGGGCTTCGCCATCTACATGGACCTGCTGGAGCGCCTGGGCGACGGCGAGCGCGCCTACGACGTGGACGCGCTGCTGCTGTACGACGACGGCGACGACGTGGCCGCCGTGGCGCGCGCCGTGCGAAATCTTACCGAACAGGGCAAGCGCGTGACCGCGCAAAAGTGCATCCCGGAAAAGCTGCGGTATCGGGAAATGATCAGAGTTAAGAGTTGAGAGTTTAGAGTTTAGATTGGTTGGCCGAGGAGCCGCCGTCAACCGCAGCGTCCACAGCCATTATCTCAACTCTGAACTCTGAACTCTCGATCCCATCCCCCATCTGCAAGGAGGAGCAAGCAATCTTGAAAGATATGGTCAACGTGGCCCTGCCGAAGGGCCGGCTGGGCGAAAAGGTATACGGCATGTTCGCGGCGGCGGGGTTCGAATGCCCCTCGATCCTGGAGCCGAACCGCAAGCTGATCTTCGAGAACGAGGCCGCCGGGGTGCGCTACTTCTGGGTGAAGCCCTCGGACGTGGCCATTTACGTGGAGCGCGGATCGGCCGACGTCGGCGTGGCCGGGAAGGACATCCTGCTGGAGTACGCGCCGGAGGTCTATGAGCTGCTCGACCTGAACATCGGCAAATGCCGCATGGCGGTCGCCGCGAAGAAGACGTTTCGCGACAACCCGGAGCGCACGCTGCGCGTCGCCACGAAGTTCGCCCGCATTGCCCGCGAGTACTACGCCGGGCTGGGCCGCGACATCGACATCATCCACCTGAACGGCTCCATCGAGATCGCGCCGATCCTGGGGCTGTCGGACGTGATCGTGGACATCGTGGAGACCGGCAAGACGCTGCTGGAGAACGACCTGGAGCCGCTGGAGACCATCGTGCCCATCAGCGCGCGCCTGATCGCCAACAAGGCCAGCTTCAAGTTCAAGGGAGAACAGATCGAGGCGATTCAGGAAGGACTGAAGCGACAGGTTGCAATCAGTTAGGAGTTAGGAGTGAGGAGTTAATGGCCTTGCTCACCGGCAGCTTCCGACTCAGCAAAGGGGAGATTTATTATGATAAAGATCATGAATTACAACGAGGTTTCCAACGATGAGATCTTCGCGCGGAGCGTGCCGGAGGTGGACGTCGCGGGGATCGTCGAGGACATCATCGCCGACGTGCGCGTGCGCGGCGACGCGGCGCTCTACGACTACAGCGAGAAGTTCGACAGGGTGAAGCTGGACGCGCTGGAGGTCTCCCCCGCCGAGTTCGACGCAGCGATGCGGGCCGTGGAGCCCGAGTTCATCCGGGTGCTTGAAACCGCCGCGGAGAACATCCGCGCCTTCCACGAAAAGCAGGTGCGCCAGAGCTTCATCGTCGCAGAGAGGGACGGCGTGGTGATGGGCCAGAAGGTGACGCCGCTGGACCGCGTCGGCCTGTACGCCCCCGGCGGCACGGCGGCCTATCCCTCCAGCGTGCTGATGAACGCCATCCCAGCAAAGATCGCCGGGTGCGGCGAGATCGTGATGACCACGCCGCCCGCCCGCGACGGCAGCGTGAATCCCGCGATACTGGCCGCGGCGAAGGTGGCGGGCATCGACCGCGTGTTCAAGGTTGGCGGCGCTCAGGCCGTGGCCGCGCTGGCCTACGGCACGGCGAGCGTGCCCTGCGTGGACAAGATCGTCGGCCCGGGCAACGCCTTCGTGGCCGAGGCGAAGAAGCAGGTGTTCGGCCGCGTCGCCATCGACATGATCGCCGGGCCCAGCGAGATTCTGATCGTGGCCGACGGCAAGAGCGACGCGCGCGAGGTGGCCGCGGACCTGCTCTCGCAGGCCGAGCACGACAGGATGGCCAGCGCCGTGCTGGTGACGGACAGCGAAGGCCTCGCCAAGGCCGTGCAGGCCGAGGTGGAGCGGCAGGTGCGCCTGCTGCCCCGCGTTGAGATCGCGTCCGCGTCCATCGACGCGAACGGCAAGATCATCGTCGCCGAGAGCATCGATCAGGCGATCGACATCTCCAACGCCATCGCGCCGGAGCACCTGGAGCTGTGCCTCGACAACCCGTTCGACTACCTGGAAAAGGTGCGGCACGCCGGGTCCATCTTCATGGGCCGCAGCTGCCCCGAGGCGCTGGGCGACTACCTGGCCGGCCCGAACCACATCCTGCCCACCGGCGGCACCGCGCGCTTCTACAGCCCGCTGTCCGTGGACGACTTCGTAAAGAAGAGCCAGTACACCTACTTCACCCGCGAGGCCCTCGGCAGAGTCGCTGACGACATCGCCCTCTTCGCCCGCAAGGAGGGTCTCGAGGCGCACGCGAGGAGCGCACTCTCACGCTTTAACGACATGTAGTACTGTTCAAGAGTTCAGAGTTTAGAGTTTAGATAAATAGCTATTCACTCAACTCTAAACTCTCAACTCTAAACTCTCGTTTATGGAGTATACAGCTATGAGCAAATACCTCTCCGACAAATACCAACCCCTCGAAGCCTACACCCCCGGCGAGCAGCCGCGGGACATGCGCTACGTGAAGCTGAACACGAACGAGAGCCCCTATCCCCCGGCCCCCGGCGTCGCCGAGGCTGCGGCGAAGGAGGCCGCGCGCGCGCAGCTGTACAGCGACCCGGTGTGCGCCGACCTGCGCGACGCGCTGGCGCGGCGCTACGGCTTTGGGCCGGGTGCGGCGTGCCCGCCGTATTCCCGGAGATCAGCTACGGCTTCTACCCGGTCTACGCGGCGCTGCATGGCGTCGAGGCGCAGCCCGTGCCGCTGAAGGACGACTTCTCCATCGACCCGGCGGACTACGAGCGCGCGGGCGGTTTCATCGCCATCGCGAACCCCAACGCCCCCACCGGCATGGCGCTGACGCGCGATCAGGTGGAGAAGATCGTCGCCTCCAACCCGGACAGCGTCGTGCTGATCGACGAGGCCTATGTGGACTTCGGCGCGGAATCGTGTGTCCCACTGGTCGAGAAGTACGAAAACCTGCTCGTGGTGATGACGTTCTCCAAGTCCCGCGGGCTCGCCGGGGCGCGGCTGGGCTTCGCCATCGCGCAGCCGGGGCTGATCGCCGACCTGGAGAAGATCAAGTACAGCACCAACCCCTACAGCGTCAACCGCATGACGCTGGCCGCGGGCATCGCGTCGCTGGCGCGCGACGACTACAACGCGGACAACTGCCGCCGCGTGATCGCCACGCGCGAGGCGAGCGTGAAGCGCCTGCGGGAGATGGGCTTCGAGGTGCTGCCCAGCCAGGCCAACTTCGTGTTCGCGCGAAAGCCGGGCACGGACGGCGGCTTCCTGTACCGGGAACTCAAGAAGCGCAGCGTGCTGGTGCGCCACTTCGACAACCCCCGCATCGCCGACTTCTTGCGCATCACCATCGGCACGGATGAAGAAATGGACGTGCTGTTTCTGAAACTCAGGGAGATTCTTGAGAGTTGAGAGTTAAGAGTTTAGAGTGAAGATTGAATGGTCTTAGAGATGGCCCGGGTTTTCATTATCAGCGCTTCCCTGTACTGAATACATATCAAAAAGATCCTTCGCTGCGCTCAGGATGACAAAGGCCCCGCCGTTGTCATTCTGAGCGAAGGCGCGGCCGATGCCTCGGCGAGGCCGCAAGCCGCAGTCGAAGAATCTTGACAAGGAGAGTGGAACAATGCGATCTTCTGAAATCGTCCGCCGCACGGCGGAGACGGACATTCGCCTGACGCTGAGCCTGGACGGCACGGGCGCGGGCGACATCGACACCGGCTGCGGCTTCATGAACCACATGCTGACGCTGCTGGCGAAGCACGCGCGGTTTGACCTGACGGTCAAGTGCGTGGGCGACACGGACGTGGACGACCACCACACCGTCGAGGACATCGGCATCTGCCTGGGCCAGGCCTTCGCCGAGGCCATCGGCGACATGGGCGGCATCCGGCGCTACGGCAGCATGATCCTGCCGATGGACGAGGCGCTGATCCTCTCCGCGGTGGACATCTCCGGCCGGGCACACCTGAGCTATGACCTGGAGATCCCGACGCAGAAGATCGGCGCGTTCGACGCGGAGCTGGTCAAGGAGTTCTGGCTGGGCTTCGTGCGCAAGGCGAACGTCACGCTGCACATCAGAAAGCTTGCGGGCGAGAACAGCCACCACATCGCCGAGGGCGCGTTCAAGTCTGTCGCCCGCAGCCTGCGCGAGGCCGTCGCCATCGACCCGGCGCTGAACGGGGAGATCCCGTCGACAAAAGGCGTACTGTGAGAGTTTAGGGTTCAGAGTTTAGAGTTTAGATAGAGTTAGCGCTCAGCATTTTCGGCCATTCAATCTCAACTCTAAACTCTCAACTCTCAACTCTGAAAACGACCATAGGGAGTTTTGTATGATCGCGATCATCGATTACGGCGTCGGCAACCTGTTCTCGCTGAGCCACTCGGTCAGGGCCGTGGGCGGCGAGGCCGTCGTCACCGGCGACGCCGAGACCATATTGCGCGCCGACCACGTGCTGCTGCCGGGCGTCGGCGCGTTCGGCGACGCCGCGCAAAAGCTGCGCGAGACGGGCCTCGACGCGGTGGTGAAGGACGTCGCCGCGCAGGGCACGCCCGTGATGGGTATCTGTCTGGGGATGCAGCTGTTGCTGGAGAAGAGCTATGA
>CACYET010000086.1 GCA_902773515.1 uncultured Eubacteriales bacterium
AGCCGGTCGATGCCGCGCTCGCGGATGGGACGGTAGATCATCCCGGCCTGGCAGAAGCGGCAGCCGCGCGTGCAGCCGCGGAAGATCTCCAGCATGATGCGGTTGTGGACGATCTCGCCGTAGGGCACGATCAGCCTTTCCGGATAGACGGCGGCGTTCAGGTCCTTCACCATCGCCTTCTTCACCACGGCGGGCGCTTGGCTTCCGGGCTTGGGAGAGACGGCTTTCACGGTGCCGTCCCCGTTGTAGGAGACGTCGTAGAGGCTGGGCACGTAGATGCCGGGGATCTCGGCGCACATGTGCAGGTAGTCCTCGCGGGGCAGCCCCGCCGCCTTCCAGCGCTTGTAGGCGTCGATGGTCTGCATCGTCTCCTCCTCGCCGTCGCCCAGCGCCACGAGGTCCACGAACGATTCAAGCGGCTCCGGGTTGAACGCGCAGGGGCCGCCGACGATCACGAAAGGCCCGTCCGCGCGGTCCTCGCGGCGCAGCGGGATGCCCGCCAGGTCCAGCGCCTCCAGGATGTTCGTGAAGCTCATCTCGTATTGCAGCGTGACGCCCAGGATGTCAAAGTCCCTGATCGGCGTCCTCGACTCCAGCGAAAACAGCGGGATGCCGTCCTTGCGCATCAGCTCGGCCATGTCCACCCACGGTGAAAACACCCGCTCGCACCAGGCGTCCTCGCGGGCGTTGATGGCGTGATAGAGTATCTTCATGCCCAGATGCGACATGCCCACCTCGTAGGTGTCCGGAAACAGGAACGCGTAGCGCACGTCCACGCGCGACGCATCCTTCATCACGGCGCCATACTCGCCGCCCATGTAGCGCACGGGCTTGGTCACGTTCATCAACAGCTTTTCGATGCGATCCGATAGCGACAAGGCCATTCCTCCCATGATTGAACAAACCTATACACATTAACTTTACCACGAACGCGCGCTTTCTTCAACGCCTGAATGTTAAATCGAATCCGAGAATTAGACGATCATAACCGGCGCGCGCCGTCCACACATATTTACACAAAACGCACGATGATGCGCTTGACTGGACGCTACAAAGCTAATATGATAAAGCACAGAATGGAGTTGAATCGCGATGCAAAAGAGGCCGTTCGTCAGCTATGACAAGCTACGGGAGATCACCGCCCAGTTCCCCACCCCGTTCCACCTGTACGACGAGGCGGGCATCCGCCGCACGGCGCGCGAGGTGGCCAGCGCCTTCTCATGGAACAGCGGGTTCCGGGAGTACTTCGCCGTGAAGGCCTGCCCCAACCCCTTCATCCTGAAGATTTTGAAGGAGGAGGGCTGCGGGCTGGACTGCGCGTCCATCGCCGAGCTGAAGCTGGCCGAGGCGCTGGGCTTCTCCGGCGACGACATCATGTTTTCCTCCAACGAGACCCCGGCGGAGGAATACGAGTACGCGCGCAAGCTGGACGCTATCATCAACCTGGACGACATCACCCATATCGACTTCCTGGCCAGGCACGGCGGCCTGCCGGAGCGCATCTGCCTGCGCTACAACCCCGGCGGAGAGCTGCTGATCGGCTCGGTGTACATGGGCCAGCCGGATTCCTCGAAGTTCGGCATGACCAAGCAGCAGATCTTCTCCGCGGTGCAGCGCCTGCAGCAGCTGGGCGTGAAGCGCTTTGGCCTGCACGCGCTGCTGGCCTCCAACGCCGCCGACAACAACTACTATCCCGCCAACGCCCAGATCCTCTTCGACCTGGCGGCGGAGCTTCATCGCAAGCTGGGCGCGGAGCTGTTCATGGTGAACCTGTCCGGCGGCATCGGCATCCCCTACCTGCCGGAGCAGACCATGCCGGACATCCGCGCCATCGGGGCCTCCATCCGCGAGACCTTCGGCAAGTCCATGAGCGGCGACGGGCTGGGCGGCATCGCGCTGGCCACGGAGCTGGGCCGCTTCATGACCGGCCCGCACGGCTGCCTGGTGGCCCGCGCCATCCACAAGAAGCACATCTACAAGGAGTACATCGGTCTGGACGCCTGCGCCGTGAACCTGATGCGCCCGGCCATGTACGACGCCTACCACCACATCACCGTGGCCGGCAAGGAGGACGCGCTGTGCGACCACGTGTACGACGTCGTAGGCTCCCTTTGCGAGAACAACGACAAGTTTGCCGTGGACCGGGCGCTGCCGCAGATCGATGACGGCGACCTGGTGGTCATCCACGACACCGGCGCGCACGGCTACTCCATGGGCTACAACTACAACGGCAAGCTCAAGAGCGCCGAGATCCTTCTGCACCCGGACGGCAGCTTCGACATGATCCGCCGCGCCGAGACCGTGAAGGACTACTTCGCCACGTTTGACTTCTGCGACATCCTGAAGGGCGTGGAATAATAGAGGGCCGGATTGCCACGTCGGAGGGGATGGATGATCTGTCGATCAACCATCCCCTCCTCCTCGCAATGACGATCGGCTTTTATTGTACGTCATTGCGAGGAGCGAAGCGACGTGGCAATCTGGTCCTCTTTCCCTAATTAGACCGAAGTCTGTACAGACTTCGGTCTAATACTATCCACCCTCCGCCATCGCGCGCATGCGCTTGAGGATGCGGCTTTCCATCCGGGAGACCTGCACCTGCGAGATCCCCATCTCCCTGGCGATCTGCGTCTGCGTGTGCGACTTGAAATAGCGCCGCACGATCAGCGCGCGCTCCTCGTCCGGCAGGTCGCGCAATAGCTTCGAAAGCGTCAGCCGACGGTCCACCGCGCCCATTGTCTCCGCGCCGAGCACGTCCATCAGGCGAAGGTCCCCCTGCCCGCACACCGGCTCGTTCAGCGAGCGCACGCTCCTTCGGCTGTTCAGCGCCATCAATACGTCCCCGCTGTCCATGTCCAGCCCGTGCGCGATCTCCTCTACGCTCGGCTGGCGCTCGTGCTCTGCCTCAAACGCGCGCGCGAACGCGTCCACCTTCCGGGCCCTCTCGAGGATCGTGCGGGAGATGTGCACCGGGCCGTCGTCGCGCAAGAACCTGCGGATCTCCCCCATGATCACCGGCACGGCGTAGGTGGAAAAGCGCACCGGGTAGGCGGGGTCGAAGCGGTCCACGGCCTTTAAAAGGCCCATGCAGCCGTACTGGAACAGGTCTTCGCAGTCCGCGCCGCGCCCCGCGAAGCGCTTTACGATGTACTTCACCAGCGCCAGGTTTTCCTCGATCAACTCCTCCCGGGCTTGCGCGTCGCCGTCACGGGCGCGGATCAGCTTGTCCAGCGCGCTTTGGTAGGATCGCTCGCTCACGCCCGCCGCGGAACGGCCTCGTCCCGCGGTGCGATGCGCTTGTACAGCCGCACGGCAGTGCCCTTTCCCGGGGCGCTGCGCACGCTGACGCGATCCATGAAGCTCTCCATCACCGTAAAGCCCATGCCGGAGCGCTCGTCACCGTCCGCGGTGGTGAAGAACGGCTGGCGCGCCTTCTCCACGTCCTCGATGCCGCGGCCCCGGTCGATCACATCGATCTCGATCGTGCCGTCCGCGGCGTAGCCTGCCCGCATGTCTATCTCGCCCGGCGCTTCCGGGTAGGCGTGCACCACGGCGTTGGTCACGGCCTCCGACACGGCGGTCTTCACGTCCGCGAGCGCCTCCAGCGTCGGGTCCAGCGGCAGCAGAAAGCCGCTGATCGCCAGCCGCGCGAAGGCCTCATTCTCCGCCAGCGCCTTAAACCGCAGGCGCATCTCATTGACAAACTCCATTCCTCAACCCCTCCTCCGCTCGCCGCGGTCCACCAGCTGATAGACCCCCGCCATGTCGAATATGCGGTCGACGCGCGCGTTCGTGCCGGTCAGTGTCACGCCGCCGCCCCGCCGCTTCAGCCGCTTGTAGCGCCCGATGACCAGGCCGATGCCGCTGGAGTCCATGAAGTCCACCCCGCTCAGGTCCATCATCAGCCGCTTTGCGCCCGTCTCGTCGATCAGCGCGTCCAGCCGGCTCCCCAAATCCCTGGCGGCACTGTGGTCCAGCTCTCCCGTCAGCCGCACGGCCAGCCCGTTCGCTCTCTTCTCATAAAAAAGCATGGAATCCTCGACCTCCCGGTCCAATGATTCCATGCCGCGCCCGTCGAATCCTCTGTCGCATTCGATCTGGCTATGCCGATTCGGGTCTTTCGCTCGACAAATGACCATCCAACAGCGCCGTGACGGCCTCGCCCTCCATCGACTCCGCCTCCACGAGGGCGTCAGACAGGGCTGTGAGCGCCTCGCGCTCGTCCTCGATCAGGTGAAGCGTCTTCCGGTAGAGCCCGTCCAGGACCGCCCTGCAGCGCTCCTGCGCGCCCGTAATGCCGCCGCACGCCCGGCTGAGCGCCTTCAGAGACACCGCGGGTTCGCCGTCCATGCCCAGCTCCAAGATCATCGAGGCGGCCAGCTCCGTGGCCCGGGCGATGTCGCTGGACGCCCCGGCGGTGAGCTCCTCCTCGCCGAACACGGCCTGCTCCGCGGCGCGTCCCGCCAGCAGCACGCAGATCTGCGCCTCGATGTGCCGCTTGCCGAGCATCACGCGCTCCTCCGGCACGCACAGGTTGTAGCCCGCCGCGCCGTGGCCCGCCGGAAGGATGCTCACGCGCGTCAGCTTATTCTCTGGGGCAAGTATGCGGCTTGCGAGCGCGTGGCCCGCCTCGTGCACGGCGATGATCCGCTTCTCGCGATTGGTGGCGGTGATCGGCCGGTCCGCCCCGGCGACGGTCTTGTAGAAGGCCGTTTGCAGATCGCTCTTTTCGATCTGCGCGCCGTTTCGCGCCGCGGCGATCAGCGCCGCCTCGTTTAGCAGCGTCTCCAGCGACGCGCCGGAAAAGCTGACCGTCTGCGCCGCCAGCGCCTCGAGGCTCACGTCGTCCGCCAGCGGCTTGTTTTCGCTGTGCAGCTTCAGGATGCTCAATCGCTCGGCGCGCCCGGGCAGGGCGACCTCGATTTGCCGGTCGAAGCGCCCGGGCCGCAGCAGCGCCGGGTCCAGCGCGTCGATGCGATTCGTGGCGGCGACGACGATCACGCCGTCGCCGGTGTAGAAGCCGGACATCTCGCTCAGCAGCGCGTTCAGCGTCTGGTCTCGCTCGTCGGAGGCGTTGTCGTCGCGCCGCTTGCCCAGCGCGTCGATCTCGTCGATGAAGATCACGCACTTTCCGGCCTTGCGCGCCTTTTTGAACAGCTCCCGCACGCGACCCGCGCCGACGCCCACGTACTTCTCCACGAAGTCCGATCCGGAGAGCGCGAAGAACGGCACCTTCGCCTCCCCCGCCAGCGCCCGCGCCAGCAGCGTCTTGCCGGTGCCGGGCGGCCCGTAGAGCAGCACGCCCTTGGGCATGCGCGCGCCGTAGCGGGCGTACTTCGACGGGTCGATCAGGTAGTCCCGAAGCTCGGAAAGGCTCTGGAGCGCGTGCGCGTTGGCCGCGACGTGCGAAAAATCGCAGGCCGCGCGCGCCTCGTCCTTCACGGCCCCCCGCGCCGCGCCCACGGCCTCGGCCTTCCCGCGCGCAGGGCGCAGCGCCACGGCGGCCACAAAGCCCGTAAGCGACGCCAGCACCAGCACGTGCGAGAGCTCCGCGCGGGCCTGAGGCGCGCTTTCCATCGTAAAGGAGAGCAGCATGCCGCCCAGCGCCGCCGCCAGCGTCGCCGCAATGAGCGCCGCGTACCATCGCTTCATCCGCCTCACCCCGTCTGCCGCGCGAACCGCGCGGCGTGATCGTACATACATTGTACGCATGTACCGCGCAATTGTCCACGCACAACTTCTGGCAGCGGTGACTAATTCAGGCGGCGCTGGGAATACTTTGATCAAACGATGTGAAACGGGATGGTTGTATGCGCAAAAAAGTGCTGACGGGGATCGGCGCGGCGCTGCTGATCGCGCTGGCGGCGTTGATCTGGCGCCTGGATATCCCCCACTGGCAAAAGCTGGATTTGGATAAGATCACCGAGCTTCCGGGCACCACGACGGTGTTCGCCGCGAACGGGGAGGCCGCCGGGGCGTTGCACGGCGGCGAGAACCGCGTGTGGGTCCCGCTTACGGAAGTCCCGCGCGACGTGCAAAACGCGTTCATCGCCGCGGAGGACCTGCGCTTCTACAGGCACCGAGGCGTCGACCTGTACCGGCTGGCGGGTGCGCTCTGGCACGACATCCGCACGCTCAGCTACGCCCAGGGCGCGTCCACGATCACCCAACAGCTGATCAAGCTGACGCACCTGACGCAGACCAAGACGCTCTCGCGCAAGGCGCAGGAGATCGTTCTAGCGCTTCGGCTTGAGCGCGTCATGGACAAGAAGCAGATATTGGAAGCCTACCTGAACGCCGTGTACTTTGGCCACGGGGCCTACGGCGTGGAGGCCGCCGCGCGGGCCTACTTCGGCAAGGGCGCGTCCGAGTTGACGCTGGCGGAGGGCGCGCTGCTGGCGGGGGTCATCAAGTCGCCCTCGAACTACGCGCCGCACCTGCACCCGGAGAAGTCCGTTTCACGTCGGAACGCGATCCTGCGCACGATGCACGAGAACGGCTACATCACCGACGCGCAGCGAAGCCAGGCGCAGGGCGAGGCGCTTCACCTTAGCCTGGACGACAGCGCCGGGACGCGATTCGCGTGGTACATGGACGCGGTGCTCTCCGAGGCCCAGGAGGCGCTCGGGCTGACCGCCGACGAGGTGATCTCGGGCGGCTACCGCATCCATACGGCCCTGGACATGGACATGCAGGCCGAGGCGGAGGCGCTCTTTGCCGACGGCGCAAACTTCCCCGCAGGCGCGGAGGACGGCGAGGAGGTGCAGGGCGCACTGGTGGCGATGCGCGTGGACAGCGGCGAGATCGGCGCGGTGGTCGGCGGGCGCAGCTTCGACGTGCAGCGGGGCCTGAATCGCGCCACGCAGATGCGCCGCCAGCCCGGCTCGGCCTTCAAGCCCGTGTCCACCTACGCCGCCGCGGTGGACGCCTTCGGCTACGTGCCCACGTCCATCGTGGACGATACGCCCCGCACATTTGCCGGCGGCTACGCGCCCGGAAACGCCGGCGGGGCCAGCTACGGGAAGGTCACGCTCCGCCAGGCGCTCTCGCGCTCGCTGAACATCGCCACCGTCGGCCTTGCGGAGGAGATCGGCACGCCCGCCCTGCGCAATTACGCGCAGCGCTTCGGCCTGACGCTGGCCCCGGAGGACGTGAACCTCTCGATGGCGCTTGGCAGCCTCACCTACGGCGTCTCCCCCGCCCAGCTGGGCGCGGCCTACTGCGCGCTGGCCAACGGCGGTGTGAAGGTGGAGCCCCACGCGATACTGACCATCGAGGATGCCGACGGCAGGCTGCTGTACAGCGCGGCGGCGGACAGCCCCGGCAGCGCGAAGGCGCTCGCCGCCAGCGGCCTGCCGGTGGCGGGCAAGACGGGGACCGTCGCGGAGGCGGACGGCGGCACGCGCGACGTGTGGACTGTGGCCTACACGCCGCAGGTGGCCGTGGCCGTCTGGATGGGCTACGACGCGCCGAGCGAGATCCACCGCCTGCCCGCTTCGGAGGGCGGCAGCGGCTATCCGGCGCGGATGTGCGCGGCGTTCCTGTCCGGCGTCTCTTCAGAACTCTCCGATCGGGACTTCGAGCGCCCCTCGGGCGTTCGGACGGCGCTGATCGACGCGCTGGCGCTGGAGGACGACAAGCGGGCGCTGCTGAGCACGGAAAAGACTCCGGCGGGCTACACGCTGCGCGAGCTGTTCCGCGCGGGCAGCCTGCCGACGGCCTTCTCGGAGCACTGGACGGCGCCGTCCGGCGTCGCGGACTTCTGCCTGCTGACCGGTCCCGGAGAGATGCCGGTGCTGTCCTTCACGGCGCTCGAATCGGGCACGGAGTACGCGATCACGCGCACCGTGAACGGCGAGAGCGTGGAGCTGGCCGCGCTTCGGGGTGAGCCGGGGCAGATATTGCGGTTTGCCGACGACACGCTGGACCTGACGCAGCCCGCCGCGTACACGCTGCTGCCGCGCAACGCGCTGCTGTACGAATCGGGCGAGCTGCTCACCGGCCCCACGAGCGGCCCGGAATACTACATCCCGGGCGGGCTTTTGAACAAAATCATGGGCGTCGGCGCAGCCGAAGCCACGCCGACGCCCACCGAGGTCGAGGTCGAGCCGGATCAATCGCTGTTTCGCTGACCGGCCAGCGCGAGTTCCCTCTCTTCACTCTTTACGGGGGTAAAGGCCAGCCTGTCGCCGTCCGCGGCCACGCGCACGCGGTCGCCCAGGCGGATGCGGCCCGTCAGTATCTCCTCGCTCAGCGCGTCCTCCACCATGCGCTGGATGGATCGGCGCAGCGGACGCGCGCCGTACTGGATGTCGTAGCCGGAGCGGCTGATCAGGCTCAGCGCGCTGTCGTCCACCTCCAATTCGATGCCGCGCTCGGAGAGCCGCCTGCACACCTGCGAGAGCAGCAGCCGCGCGATGGCGTCGATCTCGTCCTGCTCCAGCGCGTGGAACACGATGATCTCGTCCACGCGGTTGAGGAACTCCGGCCGAAAGATGTTCTTCACCTCGCCCATGATGTTCTCCTTCATGGACTCGTAGCTGCGCGCGCTGTCCTCCGCGCCGCCGAAGCCGACGCTGCGCTGCTTGCGCAGGGTGTGCGCCCCGGCGTTGCTGGTCATCACGATCACGGTGTTCTTGAAGTCCACCACGCGGCCCTGGCCATCGGTCAGGCGGCCGTCCTCCAATATCTGCAAGAGGATGTTGAACACGTCCGGGTGCGCCTTCTCCACCTCGTCCAGCAGGATCACGGCATAGGGCTTGCGGCGCACCTTCTCGGTCAGCTGGCCGCCCTCCTCATGGCCCACGTAGCCGGGCGGGGAGCCGATCATCCGCGAAACGGAGTGCTTCTCCATGTACTCGGACATGTCGATGCGGATCATGCTGTCCTCGTCGCCGAAGAGCGCCTCCGCCAGCGCCTTGCACAGCTCCGTCTTACCCACGCCGGTGGGCCCCAGGAAAATGAACGAGCCGATGGGGCGCTTCGGGTCCTTCAGGCCCGCGCGCGCCCGGCGGATGGCCCGCGACACGCTCTTGACGGCCTCTTCCTGCCCGATCACGCGCTCGTGCAGGATCGCCTCCAGGTTGATCAGACGGTTGGATTCGCTCTCGGTGATGCGGGACACGGGGATGCCGGTCCACGCGCCGACGATCTGCGCGACCTCCTCCTCGCCGACGATCTCCACCTTGCTGTTGCGGCTGTGCTCCCAGGCGCTTCGGCGCTCGGCCATCTCGTTTTGGAGCGCCTTCTTGCGGTCGCGCAGGTGCGCGGCTTTCTCAAAGTCCTCGTGCGCGACGGCCTCCTCGGTCTCCTTGTTCAAAGCCTCCAGGCGCGCCTGCTGCAGCTTCATGTCCGGCGGCGCGGTGAACGCCTTGATGCGCACGCGCGAGGCGGCCTCGTCGATCAGGTCGATGGCCTTGTCGGGCAGGCTCCGGTCGGAGATGTAGCGGTCGGACAGGTACACCGCGGCCACAATGGCCTCGTCGGTGATCTGCACGCGGTGATGCGCCTCGTAGCGGTCGCGCAGGCCCTTCAATATCTCCACCGACTCCTCGCGGGTCGGCTCGCCCACGTTCACGGGCTGGAAGCGGCGCTCCAGCGCGGCGTCCTTCTCGATGTACTTGTGGTACTCGTTGAGCGTGGTCGCGCCGATGCACTGCAATTCGCCCCTCGCCAGCGCGGGCTTGAGGATGTTCGCTGCGTCGATGGAGCCCTCGGAGGCCCCCGCGCCGCAGATGGTGTGCAATTCGTCGATGAACAGGATCACGTTCCCGGCCTTTTTGAGCTCGCCCATGGCGTTCTTGAGGCGCTCCTCAAACTCGCCGCGGTACTTTGCCCCCGCCAGCATGCTGGCCAGGTCCAGAGACACCAGGCGCTTGCCGCGCAGGATCTCCGGGATGTTGCCCTCGGTGATCAGCTGCGCGAGGCCCTCCACGATGGCGGATTTGCCCACGCCCGGCTCGCCGATCAGCACCGGGTTGTTCTTGCGGCGGCGCGACAATATCTGCACGATGCGCTCGATCTCCTGCGCGCGGCCCACGACCGGGTCCAATTCTCCCGCCCGCGCCAGCGCGGTCAGGTCGTGCGAATACTGGTTCAGCGTCGGCGTGTCCGCCGCGCCCGCCTCCGGCGTCGCGGTCTCGTCGTCCGCGCCGGTGAGTATGCGAAGCAGCTCGTCCCGGGCCTTGGACAGGTCCATCCCCATCTTGATCAGCACGTGCGCAGCCACGCCCTCGCGCTCGCGCATCAGCGCCAGCAGGATGTGCTCGGTGGAGACGTAGTTCTGCTTGAGCTCGCGGGCCTCGCGTACGCTCTGCTCCAGCACCTTCTTGGTGCGGGGCGTGTAGACCATCTGCTTGCCCTGCGCGTTGTCGTCGCCGCGGCCGAGGATCTGGATGATCTCGTTGCGGGCGGCCTCGAGCGTGATGCCCTGCAGCACCGCCACCGCCCCGCCGGGCTCCGTCAGAACGCCCAGCAGCAGGTGCTCGGTGCCCACGTAGGTGCGCCCCAGCTGGGCCGCCTCGGCCTGGGCCGCGATCAGCGCCCGCTGCCCGCGCTCGGTGAATTTCGCGAAATATGCCATTGGATTCCTCCGATTATTTACTCTGCCACCAGGTCTTGCAATTCTTCCCGCAGTATCTTCGCCCGCAGGATCTCCGATTCCCTTGGGCTGATCAGCTTCCCAGCGCGCACGCCCAGCGAGCCGGGCTGCACGTCCATCATCAGCGTGTCCAGCCCCGGCAGCGGCGCGTGCAAATAGCCCATGCTGGCGGCGTAGCGGATGTCGGAATAGCGGTGCATGAACTCCTTGGCGGTCATCAGCCGCGCATACATCAATTCTCCCCAGGAGCGCATCAGCCTATCCTGCAATTGCAGCATGTCCTTCTTCTCGGCGTCCTCGCGCATCTTGCGCTCGTGCTCCACGATCTGGCCCGTGGCGGCGGAGAGCGCGCGGATCACGTCCTCCTCGCTGCGGCCCAGCGTGGCCTGGTTGGACAGCTGGTAGAGATTCCCCTGCGCCTCGCTGCCCTCGCCGTAGAGCCCGCGGATCGTGAGCCCCAGCTTGGCGATGGTCTGCATCACCGCGCCCATCTGCCCGCCGCCGGAGATGGCCGGCAGGTGCAGTATCACGCTTGCGCGCATGCCGGTGCCGGTGTTGGCAGGGCACGCGGTCAAGAAGCCCCACTGGTGGTCAAACGCGAACGGATAGCGCTTCTCCAGCGCCTCGTCCAGCTTCAGCGCCATCTCCGCCGAGCGCTCCAGCTGCAAGCCCGGAAGCAGCCCCTGGAAGCGCACGTGGTCCTCCTCGTTGAGCATCACGGTGACGGTGCCCGCCGAGGACACCATGGCCGCCGAACGGTTGACGAACTTCAGAAGGTCGTAGCTGATCAGGTGGTGCTCCACCAGGCGCGAGCGCGCGTCCTCCTCCAGCTCGCTCATGCGCAGGAGCGTGAACGCCGCACCGTTTTCGGTCTTGAACACCGCGTCGGCGGTGCGCTCGACCACCTCCTCGGCGTATTCCGGCGTCAGCTTCGGCGAGAAGGGCAGGTCCTCGTAGTTGCGGGAGAGCCGGACGCGGCTGGAGATAACGACGTCCTGATCCGGCGCGAGCACGTACTCATACATCGTCTTCATCCCCCTCCCCTTCTTCGCTCTCAAGGCGCTCCGGCGGCCGGACCTTGATGTCGGTCTCCTTGCGCTCCAGCTGGATGGTCAGCGCGCGGATGGTGTCGCGCAGCTTGGCCGCCTGCTCGTACTCCTCGTCGGCGATGGCCTTCTGCAATTTCTGGCGCAGCCGGTCGATGTTCATGCGGATGGAAGTGCCGCTGTGCACGCCGCCGGGGACGCGCCCCGCGTGCTGGGTGTTGCCGTGCACGCGCTGCAACAGCGCCGTCATCGGCGTCTTGAACGCCTGGTAGCAGGCCGCGCAGCCCAGCATGCCGCACTTCTGGAACTCGCCGTAGGTCATGCCGCACTGCTCGCAGACCAGCTCGTCGTATTCCGCGTCCTGGCGCGCGCGCTCCTCGGCGCCGGTCCGGTTCTCCAGGATGCTGTTGAGGATGCCGGCCAGGTTGGAAAAGTCGATCCCCGGGATCTGCTTCTGGTGGCGCGCCATGCAGGCCGGGCACAGGTTGCGCTCCACGCGATCGCCGTTGATGATCGTCATCAGGTGGAACTTCGCGGGCCGAACGCCGCAATCCTCACACATCATTGCGCTTGTCCTCCTCCAGATTCTTGAATACCTGCTCCAGCATATTCCTGAACACCGCCGCGCGCAGCACGTCCTTGGCGCTGATGGGCAGCGCCAGCGCGTTCCGCGAGACGGCGGAGCGCATCAGCGCGGCCTCGCGGCCCGTGATCATCTTCCGCTCAAACAGGTTGGAGATGATCGCGTTGGCGGTCTCCTCGTCCACGGAGTTGCCCACGCGGTTCAACAGCGCGTCCAGGAAGTTCGGCTCCCCGCGCGTCTGCATCCGCACGATGCGCACGTAGCCGCCGCCGCCCCGGCGGGATTCGATGATATAGCCGTGGTCCACCGAAAAGCGCGTGGCGAGCACGTAGTTGATCTGCGAGGGCGCGCACCCGAAGTGCTGCGCCAGCTCGTTGCGCCGCAGCTCCACGTGGGCGTCCTCGGTCATCAGTTCCTTGATGAAATGCTCTATGCTGTCGCTCAACTGTGCCATACAATCACCTTCTATTGACCATCTTTGACTATTATAGCGCATCGGAGCGAAAAATGCAAGGGGTATTTGATGTGAAAATGCGGCGGTCCGCTGTCATTCTGGTCGTAGGTAAAGCCGGAGTCAGCCCGCTGTCATTCTGAGCGGAGGCGAAGCCGGAGTCGAAGAATCTTATCGCACCAGCATCGCCACGGCCTGCGCCGAGATGCCCAGGCCCTCGCCCTCGAAGCCGAGGCGCTCCGTGGTGGTGGCCTTCACGTTCACGCGATCGGGCGCGACGCCCAGCCCCCGGGCGATATTCTGCTTCATGGCGTCCATGTACCCCGCCAACTTCGGCCGCTGGGCCACGATGGTCACGTCCGCGTTGCCCACGCGCCAGCCAGCCGCGCGGACCTTCTCCATGACCACGGCCAGCAGCTTCATCGAATCCGCGCCCCTGTAGGCCGGGTCGGTGTCCGGGAAGTGGCGGCCGATGTCGCCCTCGCCCAGCGCGCCCAGCAGCGCGTCCATCAGCGCGTGCACGGCCACATCGGCGTCGGAGTGGCCGTCGAGGCCATTCTCCCACGGGATGTCCACGCCGCACAGCACCAGTCTGCGCCCTTCGACGAGGCGGTGCACGTCGTAGCCCTGCCCCACGCGCGCGTCGGTCTGAGAACGGCGCTCCAGCGCCTCAAAATCCGCACGGGTCGTCAACTTGATATTCGCCTCCGCTCCCGGCGCGCTCACGAGGCGCACGCCTGCGTAGTAGTGCTCGAACAGCATGGCGTCGTCGGTGACGGACAGGCCGTCCTCCCGCGCGCGCTCATGCGCCGCCAGTATCTTATGACAGTCAAAGGTCTGCGGCGTCTGCACGGCGCGCAGCGAGGCCCGATCCAGCGAGGTCACCATGCCGTCCGGGCCGACCTGCTTGATCGTGTCCACCACTGGCGTCGAGATCACGCCGCTGCCGTACTCGCGTGCCGATTCGAGCGTCGCCTCGATCACGTCCCGCGACACGAAGGGCCGTGCCGCGTCGTGGATGGCCACGATCCCGGCATCCTCCGGCAAAACATGCTTTATCCAGATCTTGTCAGCATGATACATGTATTCTGATTCAAGTCCGAAATCATCGACAAGCGAGAGCGCCCAGCGCGAGAAATCATACCTCATGTCACTGATGAAGACATACCCTCCCCCGGCAACGGCCAGAAGAGCTCCGAACAGTGCATCAAGACGGTGTCTGCGTTCCTCGGGGACAGGTGTATCTGATTTGCTCATGTTCTTAAACAGATCCATGGCATTCAAAGATTTGAGTTCAGTCTTATTCTCATACATAAGCTGATCCGCTCTTTTCAGGACATCCAAAAAGCGCTTATCATCTTTACAGAAAA
>CACYET010000087.1 GCA_902773515.1 uncultured Eubacteriales bacterium
GCTCGTCCACGTGGCAGATCATCAGGTATCGCCCCACGATCACCTTTCGATACCCGCCGCGCCGAAGCAGCGGTTGATCGCACAGCGCGTAGAGCAGCGGATTGCGCTCCAGCAGCGCGTAGCGCTCTCCGATCTCGTCCAGCAGCTTCGCCGCACCCTCGCGGTTGTCGAGCTCCACGGCGATGTAGCGGAGGATGCCGTCGAGATCCGCCTCGGCCTTCTCGGTGACGATCAGTTTATAGGCCATACTTTGCCCTCAGGTTCGCCAGCGACGCCCGCGCATCGGCGACGCGGCCCTCGGCGATATCCCGCTCCGCCTCCATCAGGCGCTCGTACACCGAATACAGCCGCACGCGGTTGTAGACCTCGGCGCTCATGATCACCATGTCCTCATAGCCGTTCTTCGTGACGCATATGGGCTCGTTGCTGCTGTGACACAGCTGGGAGATCTCCCCCGTGTTCTTTAAATCGCGAATCGGCACGCACTGCATATCGCCGCCTCCCTTCGTGGCATAATTATACCACGTCCGTTCCGCCGCGTCAACAAAAAAAGACCACCCATAGCGGGTGATCTTGTGGTGGGGTTAAATGGGCTCGAACCATCGACCTTTACGATGTCAACGTAACGCTCTAACCAACTGAGCTATAACCCCGAGCAACATCAGGTATTATACAATAGCGCGCGGCGTTTGTCAACCCCGAATGCATATTTTTCATCGCCCTTCCTTCAAATTTACAACGGGCCGGGGTCGCGTGTTTTCTTCATTGACCGGTCGTTCCATGACAAGCAATGAGGTTTTTGGGGGCCAAACAGCAATCGCTGTATATTTTTTTATGCTGTAACGCAAATATCGAGCATAATTGGGCTTGCATGATGCTTTACAAAAGCGTCATAATGTGCTATGATTTATCCAGCAAGTGTGAATAACATTGATACAATGTTTTCATGCAAGCCGTCTTCTTTTTGACGCGGGCGGCGCGCGAGCGCTTCCCCGCGTTGAAAAATGGTTACCGAATCAATTTGAAGGAGGAAGAACCCATGAAGAAACTGTTGGCCGTTCTGCTGACCGCCCTGTTCGTGCTTTCGATGGTTTCCGCCGTCGCCGAGCAGACCACCCTGACCATGTGGTGTATCGCCACCGAGTCTGACGCGAACCGCCCCGCCTACGAGGCTGCCATCGCCGAGTACGAGGCCGCCCATCCCGACGTGAAGATCGAGTGGGAAGCCTTTGAGAACCAGTCCTACAAGACCAAGATCAAGGCCGCCATGGCCGATCCGGACTCCCTGCCGGACATCTTCTTCACCTGGGCCGGCGCCTTCCTGGGCGACTTCGTGGACATGGGCAATGTCTACTGCCTGGATGACATCTATCCGAACTTCGCCGACAGCCTGCCGGAGGTCATGACCCAGAACGCCTCCTACGGCGGCAAGAAGTACGGCGTGCCGCTGACGATGAACATCGTCACCCTGTTCGCCAACATGGACCTGCTGGCCGAGGCTGGCTGGGATCATGTGCCGGAGACCTACGAAGACCTGACCGCCTGCTGCGACGCGCTGGTTGCTGCTGGCATCACCCCCTTCGGCTGCGCCGGCAAGGAGACCTGGTGCGTGACCGAGTACCTCGAGCCCATCATGGAGAAGACCATCGGCTACGAGGCTCTGAACGAGGTGTTCGCGGGCCGCGCCACCTGGAATGACGAGGGCATCGCCGCTTCCGTCAGCACCTTCCAGGATATGATCAACGGCGGCTACTTCGATCCCAACGGCATGGCGCTGGGCAACGACGAAGTGAAGGCCAACTTCATCGCCGGCAAGTACGCGTTCTATCAGAACGGCTCCTGGAACTGCGGCGAGGTCAACGACGCCGAGGGCAACTTCCAGGTCGCTCTGTTCCCCGTGATGGATGCCGAGAAGGCCACCTACGGCCAGGTCATCGGCGGCCCGTCCGACACGCTGGCTGTGTCCGCTTCTTCCGCGAACGCCGAGCTGGCTGCCAACGCCGCGATGGAGCTGGGCAAGAGCATCTGCCACTACGGCTATCTGGCCGGTTCCGGTCTGCCTGCCTGGACGCCGGACTATGACACCAGCGAAGTGAAGCCCCTGGTTGCCGCGGTTGCCGATATCGTCGCGAACGCGGACGGCATGGTGCTCTTCGGCGACACCGCGATGAGCGCTGACGCTGCCAACACCTATCTGGACTATGTCGGCCAGGTGTACGGCGGCGACGTCGACGGCGCGGCCTTCATCGAGGGTCTGGCTGCCGATCTGCAGTAATCGCTGATCCAGTTTAACCGTACAGGTTACGAATGTAGAGAGACGGTCTCGCGAGGGATCCAATCCCGAGAGGGACCGTCTCCCTCTTTTTCATGAAAGGATGCACCGACCATGAAAAGACCACTCTCCTACAAGCTGAGCATCCTGGCATTCCTGCTGCCGGGGCTTTTGCTGTTCATCGGCGTGCTGATCGCCCCGATCATCATGTCGGGCTACTACAGCTTCTTCAACTGGGGCGGGCCCGGCAAGGTGGCGGAGTTCATCGGCTTCAGGAACTACAGCGAGCTCTTTACCAGCGGCTCCATTAAGTTCATGCGCGCGCTGGGCAACTCGCTGCTGCTGGCGCTGTTCTCCGTGGGCATCCAGCTGCCGCTGGCGCTGCTGCTGGCGCTGAAGCTGGGCCAGAAGATCCGCGGCGAGCGGGCCTTCCTGTCCATCTACTTCATGCCCGTGCTGATCTCCACGGTGGTCATCGGCCAGCTGTGGCTGAAGATCTACAACCCGGACTACGGCGTGTTGAACATGGGCCTCAGATCCCTGGGGCTTGACAGCTGGGCGCAGATCTGGCTGGGCGACAAGAAGACGGCGCTCTGGGCCTGCTTCGTGCCGATCCTGTGGCAGTACGTGGGCTATCACATGCTGCTGATGTACGCGGGCGTGAAGGGCGTGCCGCCGGAGCTGCGCGAGGCGGCGATGATCGACGGCTGCACCGAGAGCCAGGTGAACCGCTACATCGTCATCCCCTACATCAAGCCCATATTGCGCGTGAGCGTCATCTTCGCGGTGACCGGCTCGCTCAAGTCCTTCGACCTGATCTACGTGCTGACCAACGGCGGCCCCAACCACGCCACCGAGGTGCCCAGCACGCTGATGATCAGCATGCTGTTCCTGCGCAACCGCTACGGCATGGGCAGTACGATCGCGGTCATGCTGATCCTGCTCTGCTTCGCGTTCGCGCTGCTGATCAATCTCGCTTTTAAGGAGGATAAATGACATGACGAGCTATACTGTAAAAAAGTTCTATCCTCCCACTGAGGCGAAGAAGAGAAGGAACATCACCGTGGGCGGCGCGCTGGCGTACGCGGGCCTGATCCTGTGGGCGCTGATCTGCCTGTTCCCGGTCTACTGGATGCTGACCTTCTCGCTGAAGAACAACGCTGAGATCTTCGGCGAAAACGTGATCGGCCTGCCGCGCTACTGGATCTTCTCCAACTACACGCAGGCGTTGAACACCGGCCACATGTACCGCTACTTCCTCAACAGCGTCATCGTGGCGGTGGCGACGATCCTGATCACGCTGGTCGCGTCGTTCATGGCCACCTACGCCATCACGCGCCTGGTTTGGAAGGGCCGCAAGATGATGAACAAGTTTTTCATGCTCGGCCTGACCATCCCGATCCACGCGTCCATCGTGCCGATCTACGTGTCGCTGTCGAAGCTGCACCTGCTGAGCACCTACTGGGCCGTGATCATCCCCTACTCCGCGTTCTCGCTGGCGATGGGCATACTGATCTCCACCGGGTTCATGGGCGACATCCCCTACGACCTGGACGAGGCGGCCTCCATCGACGGCTGCGGCGTGTGGGGCACGTTCAACCGCGTGATCGTGCCGCTGATGCTGCCGGCCGTGGCGACCGTGGGCATCTACACGTTCCTGCAGTGCTGGAACGAGCTGATGTTCGCGAACGTGTTTATCAGCAAGGACGCCATCAAGACGCTGCCTGTCGGCGTGCAGGCGCTGTCCGGCCAGTACACCACCGACTGGGGCCCCATCGGCGCGGCCCTGTCGCTGGCCACCATCCCGACGCTGCTGGTGTATGTGTTCCTGTCCAAGCAGATCCAGGACAGCTTCATCGCCGGCGCTGTGAAGGGGTAAGAAAAACCCGGAAAAAGCCAATCATAAAGGCCCTCCCGAGCATCGGGAGGGCCTTTCCTGTGGAATCCTCTACAGCGGGATCTCCACCACCTCGGCCATCTTGGCGAGGCACTGTTCGATCTGCTGGGAGATCTCCGAGGCCATGCGCTCGGTGATCTCGGCGTTCTTCTCGTTCTCCAGGTTGTTGTAGAAGTTGCTCTTGACCTCCTCGGTCAGGCGCTCGACGCGGGCCTCGAAGTGGCTGCGCGGCACCAGCTTGCGCATGGGCCCGGGGATGTCCACGTTCATGAACATCTCCTGCATCTTCTCCTTGCCCAGGAACAGGATCAGCAGCGAGAAGATGGCCCCGGCCAGTATACCGGAGATGCCGCTGGAGATGAGCGCCAGCCCGCTGCCGCCGCACACCAGCCCCACGATGACGGAGATGATGGCGTTGATCAGCCACGTGAGGCCCTCCACGGCGAAGACCTCCTTGGCGTCGATGCGGATGTCGATGTCCGACAGCGAAAAGTAGGAGTTCAGGCTCATGGCCTTGTAGGGCACGTTGTGGCGCACGCAGATGGGCATGGTCTTCTCCTCCACGTCGTACGCCACGGGCTTGAGCCACTCGGCGATGGGCTTCACCAGCAATTGCTGGGCCTCGTCGGAGTGCAGCCAGGCCTCGATCTCCTTCTGAACGACCGGGTCGATGTCGGAGAGCTTCTTGATCTCGTTGCTGCGCCAGCGGTCGAACACCGGCAGCGCCACGCGCCTGAGGATCGGCTCCACCATCGCGTCCACGACGCGGCGGTAGAGGTCGTCGATGCGGCTCTCCACGATGCGCTCCACGGCGCTGGAGTCGATGAGCTCCTCCACCTCCTTGCGGAACTCGCGCAGCTCCTCGTCGATGCGGCCGCTCCATGCCAGGCCCCGGGACACGGAGAACTCCGGCTCCGCGCCGGTGATGACCACGGCCTCGGGATAGACCTCGGCGCACCAGTCGCGGATGGCGGGCAGCTTCGACACGCCCCCGGTAAGGAACAGCAGCTCCGGCGCCTGGCCGGACAGCTTCGCCTTCAGTTCGCGCAGGCTGCCCGTGAACGCCTCCCGGAACGAGCGTCCGTCCAGCTGGTCCGCGCCGCGGTTCAGTATTCGGTCCGCGATCTCCGCGTCGAGACGCAGCGTCAGCTTCGCGCCCGCGCCCGCGCGGATGTGCACGGTCTTGCGGCAGTCGTTCTCGCGCCAGTAGTCCTCGTCGGAGAAGTACTGCTCCTTCAGGCGCCGGGCCGCGAATTCGCAATAGCTGCGCCAGGGCGGGCTGTCCTTGAGCGCGCGGCGCACGGCGTCCGCATCCTCGCTGCGGCGCACGGACTCCTCCAGCAGCAGTTCGTCCATGATGCCGCCGCCGAGGCGCACCTCGCCCGCGGTCTGCAGCTCGACTTCCTTGCCGCCGTGGATGAAGGCGAAGTCGGTGGTGGAGGAGCCGATGTCCACCACAAGCACGGGCTTGGACATGATGTCGTAGCCCACCTGGAAGTGCTTGGACTGGCAGGCGGAGATCAGCGCCGCGCGGGATTCGGACACGATGCGGGCGGGCGGATAGCCGACGTCCTCAAAGATGCGGCGATAGCGCTCGCGGGCCGCGCGGTCCCACCCGGCGGGGCAGCCGATGTAGAAGCAGCAGTCGTCGTCCTTGACGAGATTGCCGTCCGCGTAGAGCTCGCCCAGCACGCCCGCCGCGAAGCGCTTGACGTCCTTCTCGCTCTGCGGGTCGGTCAGAAAGCCGCTCTTGAAGCGCAGGCTGCGGCGCGTGGCGGTGGTGTCGTAGCACGCGCTCTCGCCGATCAGCAGTTCGCCCGTGGGCAGCTGGGCGTAGGCCGTGATGAAGCTCTTGGCTTCCCGCACCGCCAGCATCTGCGGCGCGCCGGCGTCCCGCTTGTTCAGGCGGCAGATCGCGCTCTCGGCGTCGCCCAGGTCAAAGCCATAGTACTTGTTCATCGCTCATCCTTCTCTTCTCGTCAACGCGCCGCCAGGCCCTTTTTCAGCAGCTTCCCGCCGGACATCATCGCCGGGCGAAGCGTGCCGGGCCTGTCCGCGGGCAAAAACTCAAACCACTGCTCGCGCCCCGGTTCGCAATCGATCACGTCAATGCCGGCGTTGTGCAGGTAGAAGCGGATCGCGGCGGCGGACTCCTTCGCGCCCTCGTCGTTCGAGGCGCAGGCCGCCTCCAACAGCTGCGCGAACAGCTCCAGCGCCTCGCCGGACACGCCGCCCGCGGGGTCGGCCTCGCGCGACTGCTGATCGCGCGCGTCCGCGTCTTCGCGCATGCGCTCCAGCTGGCCGTCCGCCAGCAGCATCGCGCCGCGCAGCACGTGGTACGCCTTCTCGACGTCCACGAGGTACTCCGTGCGCACGGCCTCCTCGGCCTGTACATTGCCCTTGCGCCTGCGCGGACGGGCCGCCATGACGCCCGCCCAGAACAGCGCCGCGCAGCCGAGCGCCGCCGGGAGCAGCGCCTTCACAAAGGCCAGCGCGCCGCCGAGGCGTCCGGCAAGCATCACGCCCACGACGGACGCGATCACCAGCACCAGGCCAACCAGCAGCGCGATCACCGCCAGCGGGCCCATCGTCAGGCCCTTCTTCTCGGGCTTGGCGGCCTCGCGCTTCCAGCTGCGCGCCTCGCCCACGGCGTCGATCATCGGCAGGGCGTTTTTCATCGCCTGGAGGATGTATTGCGCGCCGTCGCGCATCACTTCGCTCTCGGCCTGCTCCGTATAGCGGTACATCACGCGGTCGATCGCCTTCTCCAGCGCCGCCTGGGCGGCCGGAAGCGAGCGGTCCCGCGCGAGGTTGGCCAATATCATCTCGCGGTCGTCGTCCAGCAGCGCCGCAAGGCTGGGTCTGTCCATGGTGGTCGCCTCCATATATGGCGTTTGTACAATGCTATTATACTATATGAGATTCGGTTTCGCAAGGGAAGAGCGTTCAGTAAAGGATTTTGATCTGCGTAGGGGCGGCGTTGCGCCGCCCCTACAAGATTGCATGAATCCTTTACTTCAAAACCACGATGCCATAGGGCGGTATATACAATGTACCCCCTTCGACCTTCGCCTCTCCCTCGATGGCCTCCAGGTCCGCAGCGATCTGCCAGTCGCCGTCCAGCGGGATCTCGTCGCGGAGAAGTTGACGGCGATCAGGCAGGCGTCCTCCCCCGCCTCGCGGCGCATCAGGCACAGGTCGCCGTCCGCCAGCAGGAACGCGTTGGTCCCGTCGGCGATGGCGGGGTTGTCCAGCCGCGCGCGGTTCACGGCCTTCATATAGTTGAGCAGCGAATCGGGGTCCGCCATCTGCGCCTCGACGCTCGGATAGGCGTATTCGAGGCTCGTCACGCCCGGAGGCTGGTCAGTCATGTCGCCGTCGGACCAGTACATCGCCAGGCGCTTGTTCGGGTCGTCGCCGCTGCCCACCATGCCGATCTCCTCGCCGTAGTAGGTGAATGCGCTGCCGCCGAGCGTCCCCAGCAGCCCCTCGACGAACTTGCAGGCGGGCAGGTTCTTGCGGCCCTGCACGAGGCCCACCGTGCGCCCGGTGTCGTGGTTGCAGAGGAACGGCGCGAGGCGGCCATTACCGATGGCGTCCAGCGTCTTCTGGTAGTGCGAGGCGAACTTCTCCGCGTGCGCGCCGCGCCCGCGCAGCGACGCCGTGAGGAAGCCCTCAGCCTGCGAGGCCGGGAACAGGAAGAAGCTGTCCACGCCGCTGGCGTAGTACTTCGCGATCGTGTCCAGGTTCGCCCAGCACTCGCCAACGAGGTACGCGCCCGGCCTGAGCGCCTCGGCGGTCTGCTTCAGCCACGCCAGGAAGGCGACGTTTGCCTCCACGTCGCCGGTGTAGTAGCTGGTGACGGCGTCCAGCCGGAAGCCGTCCGCGCCGACGTCGCTGAGCCAGAAGGCCATGATCGCCTCGATCTCGCCGCGCACGGCGGGGTTGTCGAGGTTCAGGTCGGGCATGCCGCCCCCGGCGAACTGCTCCTCGTAGAACCAGCCGGTGTCCTCCAGCGGCGCGTAGCCGACGCCGCCCGCATCGCGGAAGCGGTAGTAGTCCACATAGGGATCGTCCGCGTCGCCGCGCTTCAGCGCCTCGCAGGCCGCGACGAACCACGGGTGCAACGTGGAGGTGTGGTTGATCGGCAGGTCGAGGATCACGGCGATGCCGCGCGCGTGCGCCTCGTCGATCAGCGCGCGCATGTCGTCCAGAGTGCCGTACTCGGCGTCGATGTCCATGTAGTCGGTCACGTCGTACTTGTGATAGGAGGGGCTCGGCATCACTGGCATCAGCCAAAGTCCGCGCCAGCCCATGTCTTCGATGTAGTCCAGGCGCGACCGCAGGCCGTTCAGGTCGCCCAGGCCGTCGTCGTCGGAATCCTGGTAGGAGCGCACGAACACCTCATACCAGTTCGCCGCCGGGGTCTCCGCAACCGCGGTCATTGACAGCAGCGCCAGAGCCAGCAGCACCGCGAGCAGTCGTCTCATGCTCTTCGCACCTCCTTGTGTTTCCATGCAAAAAGGGGTCGATGCTCGGCCCCTATCCATCCGATTGATCGTCCACCGCGGGCTGGTTGTCCGGCCGGTCGAGCCCGCGCTCGTGCCGGATCTCGCGCCAGTGGGGCGGCGGCGTCAGGCACGCGAAGATGTTGACGGGCATCCACGAGACCATGAAGATCGGGAAGCCGAACACGCCCTTCAGGGCGCGCCGGTTCAGCTTGCCCTCGGCGCGATAGAGCACCGCCGCCGCGCCGCAGCAGGCCAGGTAGTACACGCCCAGCAGCAGCGCCAGCGCCAATATCCGCCACGGGTGGGAGATGAAGAACGGCAGCCAGCCCAGCGCCGTGCCGACGGCCGGCACGAGGCCGAGGATGCACAGCAGGTTGCCCGTGAACAGGATCGCCATGTCCAGGCAGGCGAACGTGTGCTTTTTCAGCAGCCGCGGCAGGTAGCGCCGCAGGCATTGCAGGGAGCCCGCCGTCCAGCGCCGCCGCTGCACGCAGCTGGTCCAGAAGCGGTTGGTCTGCTCGTCGTACACGCGGGCGTCTGGCATCCAGGCGATTTTGATGCCGTTCAGCGCGCAGAGCGCCGTGAACTCCTGGTCCTCGGTGAGGGTGTGCGTGTCCCAGCCGATCTGGCGAAACACCGCGTCGGACACCATCGTGCCGGTGCCGTTCATATGGCAGGGCATGCCCAGCCGGTCGCGGCTCTCGTTGTAGAAGCGGCTCAGGAACCAGTAGAACGCGGTCAGGCTGCCGGAGACCCAGCTGTCGTAGGGGTTCTTGGTGTCGCGAAAGCCCTGCCCCACGCCGTAGCCCGCCTCCAGCGCGTCGTTCACGGCCTTGAAGAAGCCGCGGTCCGCCAGGTTGTCGGCGTCGAACACGCAGTAGGCGTCGTACTTGCCGGTGGCCGACAGCTGGGCCATCGCGCTTCGGAGCACCTGGCCCTTATAGCGGACCTTCCCCTCCACGCGCAGCACCTTCGCCCCGGCGGCGCGGGCCACGGCCTCGGTGTCGTCCTGGCAGTTGTTGGGCGCCACGTACACGTCAAACAGCTCCCTGGGGTAGTCCTGCGCCATCAGCGATTCCACCAGCTTGCCGACCACCGCCGCCTCATTGCGGGCGGGAATGATCGCAGCCAGGCGGTTTTTCGCGGGCCGGGAAGGCCTGGACCTGTGGCGGCGCAGCACCAGCCCGCTAAAGGAAGCAAAGAGGAAATAGATCGTATACAGCGTGCAGATCACGCCGCAGATCGTCACGAATATCGTCATCGGGCGTCTCCCTAAGAATTCTAAGTCTTGATAACAGTATACCCGATGAACGCTTCTTCCGTCAAGCAAACCGCGCTGATAATAACAAATTCCGATGGGAATCCATCGCTTCGGCGGCGGTCGTTATTAGTTATTACTAACTCTTAACAGTCCGCGTCGCACTTCGCGCTTGACAGCGTTGCTTTGAACCCGTATAATCGCGGCATAGGTTAGTTCTTTCTAACATATTACGCGATTCAAAGGGGCGATAGCATGTCATTGGTGGAACTGAGGGATATTTCGCGCGTCTACACCAGCGGCGATCACGCGCTCAAGGCGCTGGACGGCGTGAACCTGAACCTGGAGGAGGGCAAGCTCATCGTGGTACTGGGTCCCAGCGGCGCGGGCAAGAGCACGCTGCTGAACCTGTTGGGCGGGCTGGACAGCCCCACCAGCGGCTCCATCACCGTGGACGGCGTCGATATCTCGCGCTACACGAGCGATGAACTGGCCCACTACCGCGCCGCGACGGTGGGCTTCGTGTTCCAGTTTTACAACCTCATCCCCACGCTGACGGTGTATGAAAACGTCGCGCTGGTCAAGCAGATCAGCGAAAACGCGCTGAGCGCCAGGGAGATGATCGCGCGCGTGGGACTGGCCGACCACATGGACCAGTTCCCCGCCCAGCTCTCCGGCGGCGAACAGCAGCGCGTGTCCATCGCGCGGGCGCTGGCCAAGAACCCGCGCATACTGCTGTGCGACGAGCCCACCGGCGCGCTGGACAGCGAGACGGGCGTCATGGTGCTGAAGCTGCTGCTGTCCATGGCGCGCGACTTCGGCAAGACCATCATCATCGTCACCCACAACCAGAACATCGCCAAGATGGCCGACATGGTGGTGCGGGTCAAGAACGGGCGGATCGTGTCCTGCGAGGAGCAGGCCAACCCGCTGTCGGCGGAAGAGGTGGATTGGTAATGCTCACCAGAAAGCTGCTTCGGACCGCCTGGCAGTACAAGGCGCAGTTCATCTCCATGATCGTCATGGTCGCGCTGGGCGTGGGGATATTTTTAGGCTTCAACATGGAGTGGTACAGCATCGAGCTGAACACCTCGTCCTTT
>CACYET010000088.1 GCA_902773515.1 uncultured Eubacteriales bacterium
CGATGCCGTTCTCGGCGTCCATGCGGCCGGAAACGCTGATGCCGCAGCTGCGCAGCCGCTCCGGGTGCTCGGGCATCAGCCGCGCGGACTGCTCGCGGATGCGCTGCGCCAGTCGCGCGGGATCGCGGTCCTCCACGGGCAGCATGACCTCCGTCGCGGCCCGGGAGCGGTGGGCGAAGTCCATCAGGCACAGCCGCAGGCTGCGCGGATCGATGTGGCAGCCCAGCGCGTACATGCCGTCCGGCGCGGTGCACAGGTTCACGGCCTTGCGGCCGCGCCCGGCGCTGTCCGTCACGCTGACCTCCTTCACCAGCCCCAGCGCGCCCAGCGCGCTGACGAAGCGGGTGACGCTGGCGGAGGACATCTCCGTCAGCCGGGCCAGCTCCGTGCGGGACACGGGCTGGCAGCGCTCCAGCGTGGAGAGCAGCCGCTCGATGTTGTGCCGTTTGATGTAGGCCTGATCCAGCGTGCGCAGCGGTCTCATGCCGCCCCACCACCTTCTACCGATGTTATAAACAGATTATAGCACGGTTAACTCTAAAAGGCAAGGATTATTTTTAAGGTGAAAGTAATTCTTGCCGCGTATGTTTGTTCGCTCGATCTACTGCCTGTCCAAAGCCTCCCCTGTGTAAGGGGAGGTGGCCTGCGCAGCAGGCCGGAGGGGTTGTCGCTTACGTCGTGCCCCGGTTTGCTCCCTTATGCCTTGCAAAGCGGTGCGGAATCTGTTATAATGGCATTAAGAACCAATGACAGACGAGGAGGAATACATATGGCTGGCATCATGGACGAGCTGGGCAAGGCCGTATCGAAGCTGTCGGACATCGGCGGCAAGGCCGTGGAGGGCGCGAAGGACCTGTTTGAGAAGGCGAAGCCCGGGATCGAGGATACGTTCGAGAAGGTCTCCGACGGGGCCAAGAACCTGGCCGAGAAGGCGAAGCCCGCCGTGGCCGACGCCTTGGAGAAGCTGGGCGACGGCGCGAAGGACCTGGCCGAGAAAGCCCGCGCGGGCGTGGAGCAGGCCGCCGAGAAGCCGCTGGACGCCAAGGAGCAGATCAGTGAAGAGGTGAAGGCCCAGGTCGCGGAGATCCGCGCCGCCCAGACCGGCACCGACCCGATCCACGACTACATCCAGGGCAAGTTTGCCAAGGTCGAGGAGAAGGCGCAGGCCAAGGTCGAGGCCGTCGAGGCCATGAAGGAGGTCGCCGGCGAGGCGAAGGAAGCCGCCGACAAGGCCGAGGCCGCCACGAAGGACGTGCTGAACGCCTTTGGCGCGAGCGTCAGCGGGTTCGCCGAGAAGGTGCAGGGCGTGTTCGAGCAGGCCAGGGACAGCATCGCGGAAGCGGCGCAGAAGAGCGCCGACAACCTGGGCGACGCCGCCGAGGCCGTCGAGGAGAAGGCGGAAGAGGTCGCCGAGACCCTCGGGGACGTGCCGATCGAATCCGTGGAGTTCGAGGAGCCCGAGGACACCGAGAACGAATAAACCCCGTGTGCTTATAGCGCCGCGCGACATGTTGTCGCGCGGCGTTTTAATGATTGACGGCGACATCCGCCGAATTGCGTCGACAATCGTTTTAAATTTTCATTGCGCAAAAAATGGATTATTAACCGGAAACGGGGCAAAATCGGGCGAAAACCGCGAATAAAAAGCGAAAAATACTGCATATTTATGCGCCGCCGATTGTTGCGGGAACGGGCCGGAGGCTTAATGCCGTGCCCGGAGACGTCATTTTCCGGCGTCCGGCGCTGTGAAAAATGACCAAAACAAGAAGGCTGTATGCAGCGGCGGGGGAGCGCGGCTGCATTTTCTTGCGATGCGCCTGATTGTTCGGGTTTTTGGACCTGTTCAGCGATCTTTATTAAAATTTCAATACCCGTAACATAAAAAGACGAACGTTCGGATATTTACGAGGTTAATTATTCGGAATTTTGCTTGACGAGTTTACACCCGGCCGCTATACTGGAGCCGTCGAGAAACGCAAGGGAGGCGCGCCGCGACGGCCGTCCGGCGGGCAACCCAGGGGATGGGTTGCTTCTATTTTGCCTCAATTTGAAACCGACGGAGGAACGCATGAAGAAGGTAGCCATCATCATGGGCAGCGACAGCGACCTGAAGGCCATGACCGGCGCGATGGACGCGCTGAAGGCGCTGGAGATCCCCTACGCGGTGCGCGTGCTGTCGGCCCATCGCACGCCCGACGCCGCGGCGAAGTTCGCCCGCGGGGCGCGGGAGGACGGGTACGGCGTGATCATCGCGGCGGCGGGCAAGGCGGCCCACCTGGCCGGGGCCATGGCCGCGAACACGATCCTGCCGGTGGTGGGGGTGCCGATGAAGTCCTCCACGCTGGACGGGCTGGACGCGCTGCTCTCCACCGTGCAGATGCCCTCGGGCATGCCGGTGGCGACCGTGGCCATCGACGGCGCGACCAACGCCGCGCTGCTGGCCGCGCAGATCCTCGCCCTGTCCGACGAGGCCCTTGCCCGGCGCTTTGCCGATTATCGCGCCGCCCAGACGGCGAAGGTCGAGGCAAAGGACGCGGAGATATCGGCAGAGTATAGCAATCTTTAAGCCACATCTTAACTGTTGAAACAGGAGGAATACCACCATGGAAAAGCTCGCTCAGCTCTACGAGGGCAAGGCCAAGAAGGTCTACGCGACCAGCGACGAAAACCTGTACATCGTCTCCTACAAGGACGACGCCACCGCCTTCAACGGCCTCAAGAAGGGCACCATCGCCGGCAAGGGCGTCATCAACAACCGCATGAGCAACATGCTGATGCAGATGCTGGAGCAGCACGGCGTGCCCACGCACTTCGTCCGGGAGCTGTCCGACCGCGAGACCCTGGTGAAGAAGGTCGCCATCGTGCCGCTGGAGGTCATCATCCGCAACATCTCCGCCGGCAGCTTCGCCAAGCACTACGGCGTGGAGGAGGGCATCGTGTTCGACGAGCCCACCATCGAGTTCTCCTACAAGAACGACGAGCTGGGCGACCCGCTGCTGAACCGCTGGCACGCGCTGGCGCTGAAGCTGGCCACGAAGGAGGAGATCGACACCATCGAGCGCTACGCCTTCAAGGTGAACGACGTGCTGAAGGACTACTTCCTGGGCCTGAACATCACGCTGGTGGACTTCAAGCTGGAGTTCGGCCGCCTGCCGGACGGCACCATCGTGCTGGCTGACGAGATCAGCCCCGATACCTGCCGCTTCTGGGACAGGGACACCGGCGAAAAGCTGGACAAGGACCGCTTCCGCCGCGACCTCGGCGGCGTCGAGGACGCCTATAACGAGGTCATGCGCAGGCTGATGGGAAAATAAGGAGAGTATTTATGAGCAACATCCATGAGGAATGCGGCGTCTTCGGCATCTACAGTCCCACCCAGGCGGAGCTGGCCTCCGACTGCTACTACGCGCTGTTCGCGCTGCAGCACCGCGGCCAGGAGAGCGCCGGCATCACCGTGAACGAGCGCGGCCGCCTGCGCACCCACAAGGACGCCGGGCTGGTGGAGGACGTGTTCACGCAGGACGTGATGAACTACCTGGGCAAGGGCAACATGGCCGTGGGCCACGTGCGCTACGGCACCGCGGGCATCAACCCCGTGCAGAACGCCCAGCCCATCGTCGTCAACCACTGCAAGGGCCTGATGTCGCTGGCGCACAACGGCAGCCTCACAAACGCCTCGGAGCTGCGCGAGGAGCTGGAGCTGAACGGCTCCATCTTCCACATGACCAGCGATTCCGAGATCATTGCCCACGTCATCATCCGCGAGCGCCTGAAGTGCGCGTCCATCGAGGCGGCGGTGTCGAAGGCCATGGACCGGCTGGACGGCGCGTATTCGTTCGTGGTGATGTCCTCCACGAAGCTGATCGCCGCCCGCGACCCGCACGGCTTCCACCCGCTCTGCATCGGCAAGCGCGACGACGGCAGCGTGATCTTCGCCTCCGAGACCGTGGCGCTCGACGCCGTCGGCGCGACGTTTGTGCGCGACGTGCAGCCCGGCGAGGTCGTGATCGTGGACAAGAAGGGCCTGCGCAGCGACGACAGCCACGTGGGCAAGTGCGAAAAGGCGCTGTGCGTGTTTGAGTACATCTACTTCGCCCGGCCGGACTCCGTCGTGGACGGCTCCAGTGTGCACATGGCGCGCCAGCGCGCGGGCAGCTTCCTGGCGCTGGAGCACCCCGTAAACGCCGACGTGGTGATCGGCGTGCCGGACAGTGGCCTCGACGCCGCCATCGGCTACGCCAAGACCTCCGGCATCCCCTACGGCATCGGCTTCATCAAGAACAAGTACATCGGCCGCACGTTCATCCAGCCCACCCAGTCCGACCGCGAAAACCTGGTGCGCATCAAGCTGAACCCCGTCTCCGCCACGGTGAAGGGCAAGCGCGTGGTGCTGGTGGACGACAGCATCGTGCGCGGCACCACCTGCGCCCGCATCGTGCGCCTGCTGCGCGAGGCCGGGGCCACCGAGGTGCACATGCGCTCCTCCGCGCCGCCGTTCCTCTATCCCTGCTACTACGGCACCGACGTGGACAGCCAGGACAACCTGGTGGCCTGGAACCGCACGGTGGAGGAGGTGCGCGACATCATCGGCGCGGACTCGCTGGGCTACCTGTCCTGTGAAAACGCGCACAAGCTGGCGGAGAACACCGCGGGCTTCTGCACCGCCTGCTTCGACGGCAAATATCCCTGCACCCCGCCCAAAACCCCCGATAAGACGAGGTTTGAACGGGGAGTAGACGAATAGAGAGTTGAGAGTTAAGAGTTTAGAGTTTAGAGCCGGTCGGCTATTCACTCAACTCTAAACTCTCAACTCTAAACTCTTGTTTGCAGACAATGATTGTATGGAGGAAACAGATGGCAAATTCAATTTCCCGCTCCGAAAGCTATGCCGCCGCGGGGGTGGACATCACCGCGGGCTACAGGGCCGTGGAGCTGATGAAGGCGCACATCGCGCGCACGAACATCCCGGGCGTCGTCAGCGGCATCGGCGGCTTCGGCGGTCTGTTTGAGCTGGACCTGACGGGCATCTCCCGCCCGGTGCTGGTCAGCGGCACGGACGGCGTGGGCACGAAGCTGAAGCTGGCCTTCCTGATGGACAAGCACGACACCGTGGGCATCGACTGCGTGGCCATGTGCGTCAACGACATCGTGTGCTGCGGCGCGAAGCCCCTCACGTTCCTGGACTACATCGCCTGCGGCAAGAACGTGCCCGAGCGCATCGCGCAGATCGTGTCCGGCGTGGCCGAGGGCTGCGTGCAGGCGGGCTGCGCGCTGATCGGCGGCGAGACCGCCGAGATGCCCGGCTTCTATCCCGTGAACGAGTACGACCTCGCGGGCTTCTCCGTGGGCGTCGTGGACCGGGAAAAGCTGTTCGATCCCTCCGCCGTGCAGGCGGGCGACGCGGTGATCGGCCTGCCGTCCTCCGGCGTGCACAGCAACGGCTTCTCGCTGGTGCGCAAGGTGTTCGACGTGGAAAACGGCGGCCTGGACTTCTACTGCGACGACCTGGAAAAGACGCTGGGCGAGGCGCTGCTGGAGCCCACGCGCATCTACGTCAAGCCCGTGCTCGCGCTGGCCGAGCGCGTGCAGGTGAAGGCCGTCAGCCACATCACCGGCGGCGGCTTCTATGAGAACATCCCGCGCAGCCTGCCGGCGGGCCTCACGGCCTGCATCGACCTGAGGCAGATCGGCCCGACGCCGCTGTTTGACCGCATCGCCAGCGCCGGCCACATCCCCATGCGCGACATGTACAACACCTTCAACATGGGTATCGGCATGTGCCTGATCGTGCCCGCCGACGCCGCCGACGAGGCCGTGGAGGTGCTGAACGACTGCGGCGAGGACGCGCGGATCATCGGCGAGATCGTGCCCGGAGAGGAGAGGGTGACGCTGGTATGAGGACGCGCATCGCGGTGCTGGTGTCCGGCGGCGGCACCAACCTCCAGGCGTTGATCGACGCCGCCGGGCGCGGCGAGCTGCCCCACGGGGAGCTGGCGCTGGTGGTGTCCAACAACGAAAGCGCCTACGCGCTGGAGCGCGCGCGGTCGGCGGGCATCCCCGCGGCCGTGTGCCTGCGCGAGAAGGGCGAGAGCCGCGCGGACTTCGAGGCGAAGCTCGCCGCCATCCTCGAGGAGAACGGCATCCAAATGCTGATCCTCGCCGGGTTCATGGCGATCCTGTCCGCCGATTTCGTGAAGCGCTTTCCCGACCGCATCATCAACGTGCACCCGTCGCTGATCCCGTCGTTCTGCGGCGAGGGCTTCTACGGCCTGCGCGTGCACCGGGCGGCGCTGGACTACGGCGTGAAGGTGACCGGCGCGACCGTGCACTACGTCAACGAGATCCCCGACGGCGGGCGCATCATCGCCCAGAAGGCCGTCGACATCCTTCCCGGCGACACCCCCGAAACCCTCCAGCGCCGCGTGATGGAGCAGGCGGAGTGGATACTGCTGCCGAGGGCGGCGGAGGAAGTTGCGAAGGCAATACAGAGTTGAGAGTTGAGAGTTGAGAGTTTAGATTGAATAGCTATTCGCTGAACTCTAAACTCTGAACTCTAAACTCTCGAAAAGCACCATGTCATACAAGAACGAGGAGGTTTCGATATGAATACAGCATCTCAGGCCGTCGGCGCGACGACGTATCCGGGCCGGGGCATCATCGTCGGCAAGAGCGCGGACGGCAAGCGCGCCGTGATGGCCTACTTCATCATGGGCCGCAGCGTGAACAGCCGCAACCGCGTGTTCGTGGAGCAGCCCGGCGGCATCCGCACCGAGGCCTACGATCCCTCGAAGATGGTGGACCCCCGCCTGATCATCTATTCCCCGGTGCGCACGATCGACAACCGGGTGATCGTCACCAACGGCGACCAGACCGATACCATTTACGACTACGTGGCCGAGGGCGCGACGTTCGCGGACGCCCTGCGCACGCGCGAATTCGAGCCCGACGCGCCGAACTTCACGCCACGCGTCAGCGCCATGGCCACCTTCGACGGCGGCGATTTCAGCCTCGACATGGCCATCCTGCGCGCCGGGGACGCCGCGGGAAGCTGCTGCCACCGCGTCTTTTGGGAGTTTGAGAAGGTGGAGGCGGGGAAGGGCTACTTCCTGCACACCTACCTGTCCGACGGCAGCCCCATCCCGGCCTTCACCGGCGACCCCGAGACCGTGGCCATCGATAACGGCAGCGCCTTCGAGATCGCCGACGCGCTCTGGCAGGGCTTGAATGCCGACAACCGCGTGTCGCTGTGGGTGTGCACCCGCTGCCTCGAGACGGGAAGAACGGAC
>CACYET010000089.1 GCA_902773515.1 uncultured Eubacteriales bacterium
TGAGGGCCGGATGGCAGGCGTCGTCGTGGAAACGCGCGGCACCGTGACGCTCGGCAAGTCCGTCACGGACCTGTACAGCGACAAGCAATTCCCCTTCAAAAACGCGCTGGTGCTGCTGAAGGTGGACCGCGAGAGGTTCATATCGATCCTGACGGATTGTATATTGAGTATTGGGTGAGAAAAAAAGATCCTTCGCTCCGCTCAGGATGACAATGACGCGAAAATCGCCAATCTGTCATCCTGAGCGAAGCGAAGGATCTTTCAGTATTACACTGCTTTACAGCCCCCGCGCCAGCGCCCGCGCGTCGGCCATGGCCTTCTCGAGGATCTCCCCGGCGCGCCCGGGGAACACGTCCAGCCCGTCGGCGGCGACGCAGTGGTAGCGGTCGAAGCCGAAGAACGCGTGCATCGCGTCGAGGTAGCGGCTGCCCATCTCCATCGGGTCGTTCGCGTAGACGCCGCCGCGCGTGGTCAGCAGCACGAGGTCCGTGCCGCGGCAGAGCCCGACGAGGCCGTTGTCCCGCGCCGTGAACGTGATGCCGTCCACGCTGACCTGCTCGATGTACACCTTCAGAAGCGCCGGAAAGCTCAGGTCCCAGAAAGGCGCGGCGACGCACACGATGTCCGCCGCGGCGAACTGGGGCGCGTAGCGGAAGCGGGGGTGGTCGAGCGCACCGGCGTCCAGCAGGCGCTGGCGCTGCTCAAAGTGCGCGCCGACGAGGCAGGAGAGCGCCTCCTCCTCCAGTACCAGCTTTTCGACCTTGACATCCGCGGGCAGCGCCCGCGTAAACGCGTCCATGAGCCGCGCCGTGCGCGAGGCCGCGCCCCGCAGGCAGCAGTCGACGATCAACGCCTTTCTCATGCCATACGCCCCTTTCCGCGCGCGTCCAGCCGCGCGAACGCCTCCAGCGCCACGCGGATCTCGTCGCGCTCGCCCCGCGCGGTCAGACTTTCGCCCCCGGCGTAGTCTGAGACGGCCTCCGCGGTATCCTCGCCGTAGAGCACCACGTTGTTGAGGATCGAGGCGGCCTTCATGCCGCGCAGGCGGCCGATGGTCAACAGCGCCGCACTCTCCATGTCCGCGCCGAGCACGCCCTTTTTCGACCAGTATTCGCTCTCGGCGTCGTTCTCGTCGTGGTAAAAGCTCTCGTGGCTGTGGGCGACGCCCTCGTGATGGGGGACGCCCAGCGCCGCCGCGGCCTCGAGGATGCACGACACCAGCTCGATATCGGCGTAGGCCGGGTAGATGTCCGGCAGGTAGGCCTTCGACGCGCCGTCGTCGCGCACCGCGCCGGAGACCACGATCAAATCGCCCAGCGCGATGCCCTTTTGCAGCGCGCCGCACGAGCCCACGCGGATGGCCGCGCGCACGCCGATGTTGTGAAGCTCCTCCGCGGCGATGCCGGCGGAGCACCCGCCGATGCCGGTGGACAACGCGAGCACGTCAATGCCCCTGTACCTGCCCCGCAGGCTGCGGAACTCGCGGTTGTACGCCAACTCGCGCGGCTCGTCCAGGTATTCGGCGATGCGGTCGACGCGGGCCGGGTCGCCGGGCAGGATTGCGTACCTGATCCCAAGCGATTCGTCCAGCGCGATGTGCGGCTGTCTCATGCTCCATTCCTCCCAGTCGGTATGATCCTTATTATGCGCCCTTTCGCCGCGATCTATCGCACGGTCACCAACTCATAGTCGCGCGTGCCAAGGCCGATCTTCTCGCCGTGCGCGAGCGTCTCCTTCCACAGCACGTTCGGGTTGCTGTCCAGGAAGTGGTCGTGGTGGTGGTGCCAGTCGGGCCGGGCCAGGTTGTCGCCCAGCTGGCTGTTGCGGATGGGCTCGGCCTGCTGGCACAGGTCGGCGCAGGCCTGGTCCAGCGCGACGGGGTCGAACGACGCCAGCATGCCGATGTTGGGAAGGATCGGCGCGTCGTTCTCGTCGTGGCAGTCTCAGTTGGGCGACACGTCCATGATCAGGCTGATGTGGAAGCACGGGCGTCCCTGGCAGATCGCGGCGGTATACTCGGCCATCTTGCAGCACAGCAGCTCCGTGGCGCTGCCGTTCATGTTGCTGATGGCGTCGAACGCGCAGGCGCCGATGCAGCGCCCGCAGCCCTTGCAGAGCGCGGGGTCGATGAAGGCCTTGCGGTCCTCGCCGTAGGAGATGGCGTCGCTGCCGCACTCGCGCGCGCAGCGCCCGCAGCCGCGGCATTGGTCGCGATTCACCTGCGGCGTGCCGTCGTTGTGCTGGTGCATTTTCCCGGCGCGGCTGCCGCCGCCCATGCCGATGTTCTTGATGGCCCCGCCGAAGCCGGTCATTTCGTGGCCCTTGAAGTGGGAGAGGGAGATGAGGATGTCCGCGTCCATCAACGCGCGCCCCACCAGCGCCGTCTGGCAGTATTCGCCGCCGGGCACCGGCACCTCGATGTCATCCGTGCCGCGCAGGCCGTCGGCGATGATCACGTGGCAGCCGGTGGTCACGCTGTTGAAGCCGTTGAGCTCGGCGTTGGTCAGGTGGTCGATGGCGTTCTTGCGGCTGCCGGGATAGAGCGTGTTGCAGTCGGTCAAAAACGGCTTGCCGCCCAGGTCCCGGATCAGGTCCGCCACGGCTTTGACGTAGTTGGGCCGCAGGTAGGAGAAGTTGCCCAGCTCGCCGAAGTGCATCTTGATGGCGACGAACTTGCCCTCGAAGTCGATGCCTTCAATGCCCGCCGCGCGGCACAGCTTTTGCAGCTTCATGCCCTGGTTCACGCCCAGGCGCGTGCGAAAATCGGAAAAAAAGACCCTTGCCTTTTCCATGGGGACGCCTCCCTTTCATTGCTCGTGTGGCTCGTTGAACAGGGCGTTGACATTCCCAACGCCTTATTATATACTATTATATACCTTGAAGTTTACTCTAAGTCAATACTGTTGGAGGGAAAAATGTACACGATCCACGAGGTTTGCGAGCGCACCGGGCTGACGGCCCACACGCTGCGCTACTACGAGAAGGAGAAGCTGCTGCCGAACGTGTCCAGGAGCGCCGGCGGCTTCCGGCAGTATTCGGACGAGGACATGGAGTCCCTCGCGATGATCTGCTGCCTGAAGAACACGGGGATGTCGCTGCAGGACATCGCGCGCTTCATGGAGCTGGCCCGCGAGGGCGACCAGACGCTTCGCGAGCGCTGCGAACTGCTGGAGAGGCACCGGGAGGCCGTGCTCGCGCGGATGGAGGAGATGCAGCGCTACCTGGACAAGGTGACCTGCAAGGTGGACTACTTCACCGAGAAGCTGCGCGAATTTGAGGAAAACCGGTCGAAATAGCCGTTTATGCCCCAAAAGGGTGACAATTTTTGGTAGACACGCATTCCGATATGCGTTATAATAAATCATGATGAATTAAATAACACCGAGCGGCATGCCGTCTATGCGACCGAAATCGACCCGAAGCCCATCCCACCACGACCATCGACAGAGGTATTTATGTCACAGATCGATACGACCAGGCACAATTCAGTCGAGGACGAGCGGCGCAGGGTGCTCGTCGCAGAGAGCGACGCGGCGCGACGGCGCTTCCTGGTCGAGGCGCTCCAGGCGCACTACGACGTCTGCGCGGTCGAGACCGGCGTCGCGGCGTACCAGGCGGTATACGCCGAAAAGGACACGCTCGCGCTGGCGCTGATCGGCGGAACGCTGTCGGACGCGAAGGCCACGGACGCCCTGAAGCAGGTGAACGCGGACCCGATGCTGATGCGCGTGCCGGTGGTGGTCGTGGGGGACGACCGGGACGAGGAGGTCCGCGCGCTGAACGGCGGGGCGATGGACTACATCCTGATGCCGTGCCCGAACAGCGAGGTCGTGCTCGCGCGCGTGCGCCACGCGATCGAGCTGTCCGAGAACCGCAACATCATCCGTTCTACCGAGCGCGACCAGCTGACCGGCCTGTACAACAAGGAGTTCTTCTTCAGCTACGCCGACCAGTACGACATCTATCACCGCGAGATGGACATGGACGCCATCATGGTGAACGTCAGCCACTTCCACATGATCAACGAGCGCTTTGGCCGCAACTACGGCGACGACGTGCTCTGCCGCATCGGCCAGCGCATCCGCGACTACGTAGCCCCCGACGGCGGCATCGTATGCCGGCGCGAGAACGATACCTTCCTGATCTACTGCCCGCACCGCTCGGACTATTCCGATATCCTCCGCCAGGCCTCCGGCGGCATGGACAACCGCGTGCACCTGCGCATGGGCGTCTATCCGAAGGTGGACAAGTCCATCGACATCGAGCGGCGGTTTGACCGCGCCAAGCTGGCCTCGGACACCGTGCGCGGCAGCTTTACGAAGAACGTCGCCATCTACGACGACAAGCTGCGCAAGGCGGAGATCTACATGGAGCAGCTTTTGGAGGACTTCCCGCGGGCCATCCGCGAGAAGGAGTTCGTCGTCTACTACCAGCCGAAGTTCGCGATCCAGTCCACGATGCCGGTGCTCAACAGCGCGGAGGCGCTGGTGCGCTGGAACCACCCGACGCTGGGCCTGATCTACCCCGGCGACTTCATTCCGCTGCTGGAGAGCAACGGGCTGATCTGCCGCCTGGACGCCTACGTCTGGCGGGAGGTGGCCGCGCAGATGCGCGACTGGAAGGACCGGCTCGGCGTGTGCGTGCCGGTGTCCGTGAACGTCAGCCGCGTGGACATTTTCGACAACGACCTGCTCGCCCAGATGAAGGACCTGATGCGCGAGTTCGACCTCAAGCCCGAGGAATTCCTACTGGAGATCACCGAGTCCGCCTACACGCAGGACTCCGCCCAGATCATCTCCACCGTCAAGGCGCTGCGCGAGGCGGGCTTCCACATCGAGATCGACGACTTTGGCAGCGGCTATTCGTCGCTGAACATGATATCGTCGCTGCCGATGGACGCGCTCAAGCTGGACATGGAGTTCATGCGCAACGCCTTCCGCGAGCGCAAGAACACCAAGATGCTGGACGCGGTGATCGACATCGCCTATTCGCTGGACGTGCCCACCATCGCCGAGGGCGTGGAGACCGCGGAGCAGATGTTCGCGCTGAAGGAGATGGGCTGCGACGTGGTGCAGGGCTTCTACTTCTCCAAGCCCCTGCCCGCCGCCGAGTACGAGCGATTCCTGCTGGAGAAGAAGCGCGGCACGCTGGGCGCGACGGACAAGGAGAGCCGCATCAAGGCCGCCGAGCAGTTCACCTACGAGGCGCTGCACGACCCGATGACGGGCCTGTACAACCACAGCGCCTACAAGATCCTGCTCAAGGACGCCGACCAGCGCAACATCGCGCTTTTGCTGGTGGACATCGACGACTTTGACGAGATCCAGGCCGAGTACGGCGAGGACGTGACGCATGAGATCATCCGGAAGGTGTCCGAGGCGCTGAAGCACAGCTTCCGCTCGGTGGACTTCGTCTGCCGCATCGGCCAGGAGGAGTTCGCCGTCATCATGACGCGCGTCAACAACGACATGAAGCCGCTGATCTCCGAGAAGGTGGAGCACATCAACGCGATGCTCCGCGACGCGGAGGAGGGCATGCCGCCCGTCACGCTGAGCATCGGCGTGGCCTTCGCGGACCGCGAGAACCCGCACGGGGACATCTTCCAGGACGCCGACGCCGCGCTCCAGCAGATCCGCAGCGTGAAGCATAACGGGTTTGCGATTTACTAACAACATTGGGAAATAAGATCCTTCGCTTCGCTCAGGATGACAACGTTGCATCTTCCGCAAACCTGTCATCCTGAGCGAAGCGAAGGATCTTCTCAATCGCTACAATCGATCCTAGAACAACCCCTCCACGACGGCGGCGACGCCGTCGTCGTCGTTGCTCGCCGTGACGAGGTCCGCCGCGCGCCGGATGTCGTCCGTGGCGTTGCCCATGGCCACGCCGATGCCTGCGTCCACGATCATGCTCATGTCGTTCAGGCCGTCCCCGAAGGCCATGACCTGCTCGCGGGACACGTTCAGGTGCTTCGCCAGCGCGAGCAGCGCCTTGCCCTTGTTGGCGTCCTCGTGGTTGATCTCCACGTTGCGCGGCACCGACGACGACACGGCCAGCCTATCAAACGGCAATCCGCCCAGCAGCCGCCGCTGCGTCTCCTCCTCCAGGCAGAACGCCTGGATTTTTTGTACGTCGCTGCCCCTCTGCGCGACAAACGCCTTCAGGTCGGGCACGGGCGTGCGCACCGAGCGCATGTAATCCACCACGATCGGGCTCGCCGCGTAGCGCTCGATCTGGTTCCACATCGCTTCGGTCATCCAGCCGCGGTCCTCCATGTAGCAGTCGTAGATGACGGGCTGGCCGTCGAGCCAGCGCATGATCTCCAGCGCCCGCGCGTTGTCGATCTCCGCGCGGTAGAGCACGGCGTCGGCCTTCGCGTCGTACACGGACGCGCCGTTGGAGGTGATCGCGTAGCGCAAGAACGGCAGCTCGAGCACCACCTGCGGCAGGCCCCGGAAGATGCGCCCCGTGACCGGGACGACGTAGGCGCCGTGGTCGCTGGCGCGCTGCAGCGCGGCGCGGTTCCTCTCGGTCAGGCGCTTGTCGGTGGTGAGCAGCGTTCCGTCCATGTCCAGCGCGATGATCTTGACGGTGGGCTTCGTCATGGCTTAGGTTCCTTTCTGATGGCGCGGGGGAGTGTGATAACGGTTATATATCCAGTTTATCATACTCGCATCCCATTTGCAAGGCGCGATAGATAGACATGGAGGGGACATCATTTCCTTTGAAAGGAAGCGACCTCATCCGTCAGCCCTGCGGGCTGCCACCTTCCCCAAAGGGGAAGGCAACAGGGAATGGCGCCAAAAGCCTTCCCCTTTGGGGAAGGTGGCCCGCGAAGCGGGTCGGATGAGGTCGTTTCGTACTACCGTAAGTTAATGGTGCCGCCCCGTCGGCGCCTTCGCGCATTTTCCTGTTGACAGCGCGCGGATGCTCCTGTACAATCGGGTTCAGGGAAGTACGAAAGCGTATTCGGCGAAGCGCCGGGAGGATACCATGGAGATACAGAGATTCCTCGACTACAGAAACCGCGTCGTGGCGGCGGTGTCGCGCGCCATCGTGGGCAAGGATGAAGCGATCGAGAAGGTGCTGATCTGCTACGTCTGCGGCGGCCACGTGCTGCTGGAGGACGTGCCCGGCACGGGCAAGACGATGCTGCTGCGCGCGTTCGCGAAGGCCATCGGCGGCAGCTTCAGCCGCGTGCAATTCACGCCGGATCTGCAGCCCTCCGACCTGACGGGCATCAACTTCTACAGCAAGACCGGCGAATTCCAGTTCCGGCCCGGGCCGCTGTTTCACGACGTGGTGCTGGCCGACGAGGTGAACCGCGCCACGCCCCGCACGCAGGCCGCGCTGCTGGAGGCGATGGAGGAGCGCCAGATCACCGTGGACGGCGACACGCACCCGCTGAGCGAGCGCTTCCTGGTGATGGCCACGCAGAACCCGCTGGAATCCTACGGCACGTTCCCGCTGCCCGAGGCGCAGGTGGACCGCTTCTTCATGCGGCTGGCGCTGGGCTACATGAGCCGCGCGGAGGAGCTCTCCGTGCTGCGCCGGGGCGACACGGTGGATATCATCGCCGGGCTGGAGAGGGCCATCACCGATGAAGACACCGCCTACATCCGCGCGCACTACCGGGACGTGAAGGTGTCCGACGACGTGGCCGGGTACCTGATGGACCTGGTGGAGGCCACGCGCCGTGGCGACTTCTCCTGCGGCGTCAGCACCCGCGGGGCCATCGCGCTGTACAAGGCCGTGCAGGCCTCGGCGGCGCTGTCGGGCCGCGACTACGCCATCCCCGAGGACATCCGCCGCATGGCCTCCTGCGTGCTGGCGCACCGCGTGGCCGCCGGGGCGGGCCTGAAGCGCTCCGACGCCGAGGCGCGGTTGATGGGCCTGGTGGACCGGGTGCCCGTGCCGGTGGAACACATGCCATGATCGCCTTCTTGCTGATGCTGGCGGCGGTGATCGCCGGGGCGGAGATGTGGTCGCTGCGCCGCTCGCTGGACGGCGTGGAGTACGACGTGCGCCCGTCGAAGGCCGTGGCCGAGCCGGGGGAGACGTTGCAGCTGGTGACGGTCATCACCAACCGGCGGCGGCGCTTCGTGCCCTTCATCCGGCTGAGCGAAAACGTGCCGGACGCGATGGCGACGGCGAACCGGCTCGGCGTGGAGGACGTGAAGGGGCGGCGCGGGGCGCTGCGCAGCACGGCCTACATGATGCCGCGCCAGCGCCTGACCCGCCGCACGGACTTCACGATCGATAGCCGCGGGCGCTACCTGTTCCTGGGCGCGACGCTGGAGGGCGGCGACTTCATGGGCCTGAGCACCACGCCGCGCCGCGTGGACCTGCATCGCGAGCTGGTGATCCTGCCGCGCGCGATGGACGCCGGGGACATGCGGCGGCTGATGGGCGGCTGGATGGGCGATCGGTCGGTGAACCGCTTTATCATGGAGGACCCGGTGCTGACGCTGGGCTTTCGCGACTACACCGGGCGCGAGCCGATGAAGCAGATCTCCTGGACGCAGACCGCGCGGATGAACCGAGCGATGGTGCGCTGCCAGGATCATACGGTGGAGCGCACCGTGACCGTGATGCTGAACGCGCACACGTTCGCCTTCGGCACCTACGGGCGGCAGATGATGGAGCGCGCCTTTTCGCTGTGCCGCGGCGTGTGCGAGGCGCTGGAGGACGAGCGCATCCCCTACGCGCTGATCACGAACGTGCGCAGCCTGGGCGCACCGGACGGCTTCGGCGAGGTGGGCGACGGGCTGGGCGCCGCGCACCTCTCGACCGCGCTGGAGGGCCTGGGCCGCGCCGACTGCGACCACCGCGACACGCTGGAGGGCCTGTTTGACCGCGCGATCTCGCGGGCCAACCTCGGCCGCGGCCACGTGTTCATCACCCCCGTCAAAAACGACCTGCGCCCCGATCTGCTGGAGAAGCTCCGCGTCGCCAGCGGGGAGACGCCGCTGTGCCTCGTGGCGGAGAATGAGACAGAGAGGATGGAACCATGCCCTTCGCCTACGCTCTGACGTTTTTCTGCGACGCTATGCTGTACTACGGCGCGGCGGGCTGCCTGGGCCTGTTGCGCGCGTGCCGGGCGGACCTTTTCTGGGCGCCCGTCGCGCTGCTGGCGGGCTGCTGGCTCAGCGGGCGGCTGGCGAATAGGGGGAAGCTGCGCTGGCTGCCGATGGCGGCGATCCTGTCGGCGATCCTGCTGGCGGGGAATGTGCCCGGGCGGCTGCTGACGATCCCGATGGCGGTCTACCTGCCGCTGTACGTGTACAACAACCGCCGCGCGCCGGACTACGACTACGCCGCCGACCGATTCCGCCACAGCCTGATCGGCATGGGCGTGGTGCTGCTGCTGGCGGCGCTGCTGCGCGCGCGGTCGTGGCAGCGCGGCCTGCCGTACCTGTTCGCCTACTTCACGCTGAACATGGCGCTGTTGCGCCTGCTGCGGCACGACGACCGCGTGGCGCGCTCCGGGCGCTTCCGCCTTTTGAACCTCGGCGGCGTGGCGCTGGTGTGCGCGGCGGGGTTCGCTCTCTCCCAGCCGGGCATCATGGCGGCCGTGCGCGCGGCGTGGGACTGGGTGCTGCACAATATCGTACTGAACCTGGCGGCGCTCTTGCTGCTCGCGATCCAGTGCGTGCTGTATGCGGGCGCGTGGCTGGTGAGCTTGTTGCCGTGGGTGGACGCCGGGGACGCCTTCGAGGTCCCGCAGATCGCGCCGATGGAGGGCGAGGCCTCGGCGCTGATGCGCGCGTCGGAATCGGTGAATATGCTGCCCGCCGTGGTGCGCTTCGCGCTGATGGCGTTCGGTGCGGCGCTGGTGCTCGGACTGGCGTTCATGATCCTGCGGGCGCTGTCGCGGCGCGTGGCGCGGACCGAGACCTTCTCCGGCACCGACCACAGGGAGTCCCTCGAGAACGAG
>CACYET010000090.1 GCA_902773515.1 uncultured Eubacteriales bacterium
ACGATCAGGCAGACGAGAATCGGGATCATAAACAGCGTCGCGATCACGCTGCCGACGGCGGCGGAGCGCCGCTTGAAGCGCCGGGCCTGGTTGCGGATGACCAGCGCCTTTTCATCCTTGAGGCCCTCCTCGGCCTCAGAGGCCTGGAGCTGAGCCAGGAAGCCCTGGCAATCGGGGCAGTCCTGCAGGTGCGCGTCCACCAGCTCGCGGCTGGCGTCGCTGCACACGCCGTCCACGTACAGCGGCAGCATGTCCCGGATGATTTCGCATTGTGCGTTCATTCTTCTCCCATCCTTTCCTTCAGTTTCAAACGGGCGCGATGAAATGTGACGCGGGCCCAGTTTTCCGTCTTGGCGAAGATCGTGCCGATCTGCGCGAAGGAGAGCTCTCCGAACACTCGAAGCTCAAACACCTCGCGGTAGGGCTCCTCCAGCGCGTGCAGCGCCAGGTGGACCCGGAAGGAGGAGTCGCGCTCGACGGCCGCCTGCTCGACGCCCTTCTCATGGGAAGCGGCGTCCTCGGGCATCGTGCCCGCGCGACCCTGCCGACGCTTCTCGTCGGCATACAGGTTCTTGGCGATCGCGCACAGCCACGTGACCTCGTCGGATTCTCCCCGAAAGCTGCTCAGCTTGCCGAACGCCCGAAAGAACGTCTCCTGCGTGATCTCCTCCGCCTCGTGGCGATTGCCGGCCATCGTCATGACGTAGGAGAACACCCGCATGTAATACGCCTCGTACAGCTTTTCGCAGGCCTCGTTGTTCACAGTTCATCACCCCCTTTCCTGAAAACCGTCGGTTAGACGGGGCACTTCGCGTTTCGTTACAGCTTCTTTTTCTTTTAACAAAACTTTTCTGACTATCGCTTTATCAGGTTGTAGCGCTCGCGCTCCGCGTCGGTCAATTCGCGGCCGTCGAGCAATTGCCGCGCCAGCGCGACCTGTCCCTCCAGTTCGTCCGGCACGGGGATCGCCGCGTCGCGGAAGATGTACACGTCGCCGTCGCAGTTGACCGCGCTGCTGTCCCGCAGGCCCGAGGCCTCGTCCACGGGGCCGTAGGGATCGGGCGACTTCGCGATCGCCTGGATCTGGCAGAGCTTCTCGCCGGTGCGCAGGTCCCAGAGCGTCGGGGTCGAGCCGACGCTGTTCAAAAGCCGCCCGTCCCCGGTCAGCGCCATGTCGTAGGCCATGCCGGGCTCGGCGATCACGCAGAGGCGCTCGCCCGTATTGAGGTCGTAGACGGCCCGTCCCGAGCGCTCCCCGGGCAGGCGGGTGACCAGCAGCGCGCCGCCGTCGTAGTTCGCGATCTCGCACGCCGTCGTGTACTGCGCGTCGGTGTACTCCGCGTCGGTCTCGAACACCGGCTCGAACGGGTCCTTTCGGCAGATCAGGAACGTCGATTCCTTGCACAGCAGCAGAAGGTCCGTCCCCGGGATCCCGGCCGCATCGTTCGCGCCTTCGATGTCTGTGATCGGCAGGAGCGACTCGCGGTCGAACGCGCGGTAGCCCGCGCCCCGCCCGTCCAGCTCGCCCAGCAGCGTCGGCATGCCCTCGATCTCCACGAAATCCGAAATGCCGAGGTTTTCGCCGAAGCGGCTGAGCCTGCCCTCCGGCAGCGGCGCGCCATCCTCCGGCTCGGGGCTGTCTGCGCTGAAGGGCACGAACTTCATGTGGATCGGATCGTAGCGGTAGCAGTCGTAGTGGATGCCGTCCTCGGCGACCAGGTGCGTGCCGATGAAGGTTCCGTCGTCCAGGCACGCGTCGGCCCACACGTTGCAGTAGTCGCCGCGCTCGTCCCGCATGAAGTAGCTGCGCTCCGGCTCGTCCAGGAAGCGTATCCACGTGTAGTAGTTTGGGTCGCCGCCGCCGTTGTACACCGCGTAGCGGTACGCCTCGGACCAGCAGCCCAGTATGAATTCGTCCGTGGCGAAGCGCTCCGTGTCCTCCGGCAGCGTCAGCACCACCTTCTTGGCGGGGCGCTCGTCCGTATCCTGGCGCAGGTCGTCCTCGTCCTCCTCGATGCCGTGCGCCTCGGCGTACGCGGCGCGGCGCGTGACGGGCGCGTAGCCGGACGCGCACAGCCTGTCCAGCGCGCCCTTCATCAGCGCGGGCAGCTCGCCCTCCCGCCCGTTCTCCGGCAAGAACTCCAGGCACAGCATCAGCACCAGCTCGTTGTCCCGCGTCTCGTGCTCGATCTGCAGCGCCACGGTGTCCGCCAGGTGGTCCCGCGCGGCGTTCTTCTGCTCGGCGGCATCCTGCCGCGCCTCCTCCGCGATGGCGTACTGCCCGTTCAGGGCTTTGTTCTGCCCGGAGATCACCTGCACGCGGTTCGCGGCATAGATGAGGAACGCCAGCGCGCCTGCCAGCGCCGCGCCGCCCACGGCCAGGATCAGCTTCACGCGCTGCCTGTGGCGGCGGTTGCGCAGCGCGTCAAACGACACGCCCAGCATCGGCGCGAGGATGCGCAGCATCTCCACCTTCAGCTTCCTGCGGCTCTCGGCGGGCGTCGGCGCGGTGATGTTCGCGGCCAGCGGCTCGTGCTCGATCACCTGGCCGTCGGAGAGCGTCTCGTACACCAGCGCGTCGGGGAAGCTCTCCTCGGGGGCGCCAGCGATCAGCAGCGTCAGGATGTGGTCGTAGCGCCCGGCGCGGATGAAGCCGTCGATCTTTTGCGCAATCTCCGCGTCCGCCTTCGTCTCGGGCGCGCACAGCACGATCAGCCAGGGCTCGGCGATTTCCGATGTGCGCCGGATGCCGGACTTTTTGCGCACCGCGGCGGGGATGCGATATTTCTCGATCTCCCTGCCGAGGCGCTCGGCCCACGCCCGCGCTTCCTCTGTATTGGGATGGATGATTTCAACCTGTCCGACGCGGATCATTGCGCGTCACCTCCTGTCCAACGCTTCGCCTTCGCCACGAGGGCGTCCATGTCCGAGGGTCGAACGAGCAGCGGCGGGGTCTGCGCGTAGCCGCCCATGCACAGGCTTTCGCCGTCCGGCGCGCTGACGGCGTCGATGTACGACGCGGACAGGCCGGAGCCCAGCAGCGCCTGTTCGCAGTCCAACAGCGGCGCGCCGTCCGACGCGCGCACGATCCTGTCGCCGCTCTTTTTCGCGTCTTCCCCACCAAAGGCCGTGACCGTCTGCCGCGCGGGCTCGCCCGTCGGCAGGTCCAGGAAGCGCTGCATCAGCGCATCCCCGTCGCCGACCTCTGCCTCCTCCAGCAGCGCGCCGCTTCGCGCGTCGAAGCGGCATATGACCTCAGAGCGGGTAAAGCCGTCCGGGTTCGCCAGGTACAGCTTCACCCACACCTCGCCGGAGTCCTCCGTGAAGCGCGCCGAGTAGCCGAGCGGGCGGTAGTCCTCGTAGAGGTCCTTGCGCCAAAGCGCGTTTCCGGTGTCCGTCTCGAACACCACCAGCCCGTGGCTGTACTTGTTCGACACGATCAGGCCCAATTTGCCGTCAGGCGACTCCTGCGGCATCGGGAAGTACGAGCCCGCCATCTCCTTCACGCTGTAGAGCGTCTCGCCGGTGTCGGCATTGATCTTCTCCAGGCCATTGCCGCTGTACGTCTGCCGCCAGTAGGCGTCCCCCGCCACGTTCATGCGGCCCGTCGTGAGATCGCCCCAGTACTCGCCCCAGTCGCTCTCGTTGACCCAGAGCAGTTCGCCGGTGGCGGCGTCCCACTTGGCGAAGTCCCCGCGGAAGTGCGTATACACGTATTTCCCGTCCGCGGAGTACGCCAGCGGCGAGCCGCAGGGCATTTTCGGGTCGGTCAGCACCGCGCTCTCCGACAGGTCGGGGTCGCTCATCCGCGCCTCGCCGTACAGCTCCGCGCGGTCGTCGTAGATCAGCACAAAGCGCCGACCGTCGCTCTCTGCATCCCATGCCGCCAGCCGCGCGCCCCCGGTGTCCCTCAGTCTCTCCTTCTCGCTGCCGTCGGACAGCGAGCACAGCCGCGCGCCTTCCTCGCAGACGATGAGGATGCTCCCGTCGTCGCGGCAGCAGTCCAGCGACAGGGCCGGGGAATCGAGCCGCGACTCCCACAGTTCCTTGCCCGTCGCGGCCTCCAGGCAGCGCAGGCCGCCGTCGTCCGCGATCGCAAAGAGCCGCCCGGAGCCGTAGTAGTAGTACTGCACGAAGCGGTAGCCGCCCTCCGCCGTCCAGAGCTCGGAGCCGTCGCTGACATCGTAGACGCGCAGCGTGCCCGCATCGTCCACCGCGGCCACCTGCCGGGCGCTGATGAACGACGCGGAGACGATCGCTCCCGCGCCCTGCAGCGTGGCGACGGCCTCATCCTTTTCCGCGCTGAAGAGCGCGGCCACGGGCGCGTCTCCGCCGCGCCAGGCCAGCATCTTGCCCTTGCTGTCGGACTGGTCGCTGCGCACGACGCCCTCAGCCAGGAAGGGCTCGCCGTTCAGCGTGTACCGGCGCATCTCGGTGTCCCAGGTCTCGACGCAGCCCAGCGGCTTGTCCGCGTCGTAGAACACCGCGTAGCCGGAGCTTCCGCTGTTGACGCCGATGACATGGTTGTAGCCCTCGATGAGGCCCGCCTCCACCGCCTCGCGGATGGCGTCCGAGAGGTCCGCCGCGGGCGTGGACAGCTCGCCGGTCGAGAAGTTGAGCGCCGCGATCCCGTCGCCCGTCAGCGTCAACAGCTCCGAGCGCGAGGAGAGGCGGTCGCAGCCGGTGGCGGAGAAGTCGAGCGGCGTGACGTGCACGCGCTCGAAGGACGTGCCGTGGATGCACAGCGCGGTGCGCAGTACGCACAGCAAATCGTCCGACACCGGCAGCTCCCCGTGCAAGTCCTCCGGCAGGGCGTCGAGCGCCTCGCGGATCGCGCCGTCCACGTCGCCGTCCGAGAGGCGGTTGTCGCAGCTCTGCGCGGTGTAGGCCGCCTGGTTCAAGAGCGCGTTGTTGCGCTCGGCCACGGCCTCCTCCTGCGCCGCCCACGCCTCCTCGGTGGCGACCTCTATCTTTCTGTTGTTGTCCGAGATGACGTTCGCTGTGCGGTTCGCGTAGAGCGCGAAGCCGAACACGCCCAGCGCCAGCGCCGCCGCGCCGCAGGCCAGCTGCCCCAGCCGAAAGCGCCGGTGGCAGGACAGCAGCGCGTCCGCGTCCTCGCCCGTCATGCGCGCCAGCAGCGCAGGCACGCAGTCCTTCGCGGCGGACTTCAGGCCGCCCTCGCGCCCGCGAAGGTCCGCCGCCGGCGCGAGGTCCCGGATCTCCTCGGGCATCGAGGTCTCGGGCGTTCCCGAGACGAGCACAGGCAGGATGCGGTCCCTGCGCCCCAGCGCGATGAAGCGGCGGATCTCGCTGATGCACCAGCGCGACTGCGTGTAGTCCTCCGAGCAGAGCGCGATCAGCCATTCGCTGTCCTTCAGCGCGTTCTCGATGTCCGCGCCGAGGTCGGAGCTCGTGGGCAGCTCGTCCGTGTCCCGGAACACGCGGCGCACCCGCGGCAGCGACGAGCGCCTTCCCGCGTGAAAGCCCTCCAGGCCGTGGCGGAGGACCTCCGCCACGGCGTTGTCCCGGTCGGTGTGCCGGTAGCTGATGAACGCCAGGTATCGCTTCAAGGCCATCGCCTCCGTATCCTTCGCGCCGCGCTCTGCCGCGGGCGCTCGTTATGGGTTTATTCTATCACAACCGGGGCGGCATGGGAAGGACGCGGGCGCACAAAATGCGCCTTTTCATTCAAAATCCATTGACTTAGAGTGAACTTCAAGGTATATAATGATAAAAAGCGGCTGCGACCGATGTAAGACCGTTTGCCGCGCAACGCATACGAGATCATTGAAGGAGGATTCCCTATGTACGCTTTCAACTACTTTACCCCCACCAGGGTTGTGTTCGGCAGGGACACGGAGAGCCGGGTCGCCGACCTGATCCGCGAATTCGGCGGCACGAAAGTGCTCATCCACTACGGCGGCGGCAGCGTCGTGCGCTCGGGGCTCTTGAAGCGCGTGACGGACGCACTCGACGCGGCGGGGATCGCCTACGTCACGCTGGGCGGCGCGGTGCCGAACCCGCGGCTGAGCCTCGTCTACGAGGGCATCGAGCTGTGCAAGCGCGAGGGCGTGGACTTCCTGCTGGGCGTGGGTGGCGGCAGCGCCGTCGACTCGGCCAAGGCCATCGGCTACGGCGTCTACAACGGCGGCGACGTGTGGGATTTCTACGACTACAAGCGCAAGGCCGAGGGCTGCCTGCCGCTGGGCGTGATCATGACCATCGCCGCCACGGGCAGCGAGATGAGCGATTCCTCCGTGATCACGAAGGAGGAGGGGCTCATCAAGCGCGGCTACAGCAGCGACTTCGGCCGCCCAAAGTTTGCGATCATGAACCCGGAGCTCACGATGACGCTGCCGGACTACCAGACCGCCTGCGGCTGCACCGACATCCTGATGCACACGATGGAGCGCTACTTCACCAACGGCGGCAACATGGAGATCACTGACGCCATTGCGGAGGGCCTGTTGCGCACCGTGATGGCGAACGCCGAGATCCTTGTGGAGGACCCGAAGAACTACGACGCGCGCGCCGAGGTGATGTGGGCTGGCAGCCTTTCGCACAACGGGCTGACCGGCTGCGGCAACGACGGCGGCGACTGGATGACGCACAAGCTGGAGCACGAGCTCGGCGCGCTCTACGACGTGGCGCACGGCGCGGGCCTCGCCGCCATCTGGGGCAGCTGGGCGCGCTACGTGTACAAGAGCTGCCTGCCGCGCTTCAAGCGGTTTGCCGTGAACGTGATGGGCGTTGAGCCCGCGGGTACGGATGAAGAGATTGCTCTTTCGGGCATCGAGGCGCTGGAGGCGTTCTTCCGCCGCATCCACATGCCCACGAATCTGCGCGAGCTGGACGTAAACGCCACCGAAGAGGACCTCGTCACGATGGCACACAAGTGCGCCGTGGGCGTGGGCGGCGCGAAGGGCTCCGCGCGGCTTTTGAACGAGGCGGACATGCTGGCCATTTTCCGGGCGAGCATGTGAGGATGTAAACAGGGAGGATAAGAGCGCATAGATTTGTTGACTGGAAACACAATGTAGGGGCGGCGATGCGCCGCCCGCCAAAACATATCGAAAAGATCCTTCACTTCGTTCAGGATGACAGGTCAGCGGATACCGC
>CACYET010000091.1 GCA_902773515.1 uncultured Eubacteriales bacterium
CACGGGCTGACGGACTTCTGGTTTGCCATGGGGCCCTCCGACAACTACGAAAACCGCGTGCGCACGGAGGGGCTTCTGAACTACTGCGCCGCCCACGACCTGCCCTGCGGGGAGGACCGCCTGTATGCGGAGAGCTTCATCATCGAGTGCGGCATCCACGCGTTCAACGCGCTGCTTGCCCGCCACGGCGGAAAGCTGCCGCAGGCCGTCATCTGCGCCAACGACCACATTGCCATCGGCGTGTGCCATGCCGCGAAGGAAGCGGGCTACAGCGTGCCGGAGGACTTCCTCGTCACCGGCTTTGACAACATCGACCTCTCCGCCTCGTTCAACCCCTCCATCACGACCGTCGACCAGCAGTGCTGGAACATGGGCGACACCTGCATAGACGCGCTGCGGCGCATCTGGAGCGGGGAGGACGTCCCCGAGGTGATCACCACGCCCACGAAGCTGATCCTGCGCCAGAGCACGGAGCGCGTGGCCGCGCCGGAGCAGATCTCCTCGCAGGAGGCGATCAGCTACATCGGCAGCTCCTCCAGCAGCACCGACTTCAACTACAAGATGAGCGCCATGCAGTATCGCCTGCCCAGCTGCAAGACGATCGAGGAGATCTGCGAGGCGCTGATCGAGTGCATCTCGGTGCTGAACTGCGACGGCATCGACCTGGTGCTGGACGGGCGGCTGTTCGACCTCGACCGGATGCTCTCGTTCCGCGAACAGACCGGGCAGATCCACGACAACTCCCGGGGCCTGTGCGTCGAGGGCTACCCGGAGGAGCTGGAGCTGGTGTTCCGCTGGGAAAAGGGCCGCGAGCCGCAGTTCCCGCGCCAGCGCATCGGCAGCAATCCCGCGAAGCTCTCCCTCAACGGCTCGCAGGACACCTATCTCTTCGCGCCGCTGCACTTCATGGAGAACGCCGTGGGCTATCTGTGCGTGCGCAACTGCCTGGATTTCATGCGCATCAAGGGCGTGTCCGTGATGGTCAGCGCGCTGACCATGGCGCTGCGCACCTACTTCTCCGCGCGAAGCCTCTCCTACATCAACCACGTGCTCTCCGGCGTGTCCATGAAGGACGGCCTGACCGGGCTCTACAACCGGCTGGGCTACCACGAGCTGGCCTATCCCCTCTTCCGCGACATCGCCACCCGCGGCGGGAAGCTGGCGATCCTGTTCCTGGACATGGACCGGCTGAAGTACATCAACGACGCCTACGGCCACACCACGGGCGACCACGCGATCAAGTGCATCGCCTCGGCCATCCGGCGGAACGTGCCGGAGGACGCCATCCCCGTGCGCTACGGCGGCGACGAATTCCTGGTGCTGACGCCCTACGAAGGCGACGACGCGACCCAGCGGATGCTGGACGCCATCGCGGATGCGGTCCCCGTGCTGGCAGACGCGCTCGATCTGCCGGAGGCGCCCGGGTTCAGCTCCGGCTGCGTGCTCGCCGATCCCGGCGCCGGCAAGTCGCTGGACGCCTGCGTGGAGGAGGCCGACGCCCGCATGTACGAGGCCAAGAAGGCCAAGAGGGCCCAGAGGGAGTAAAAAGCCCATGGACGGTTTCACGCCCACAGGCCAGAACGACAAGACCGCAAAGGAGGGTTTTCCTGTGAGGAAGCTGTTGATTGCCCTGATGTGCCTGCTGCTGGCGCTGCCGGCGCTGGCGGAGGACGAGGAATTCACGAGCGGCGACTACACGTACGTCCTCCTGGAGGACGGCACCGCCCAGATCACGGACTACGAGGGCGAGGACGTTGCCCTGGAGGTGCCCGCGACGCTGGACGGCCACGCGGTGACGTCGATCGGCAGCAAGGCGTTCATGCACAACCAGACCATCGTGCGGCTCACTCTGCCGGAAGGCCTGAAGAGCATCGAGCAAAACGCGTTCAGCGGATGCTTCGCCCTGGTGGAGCTCACGCTGCCGGACGGCCTGGAGAGCATCGGCAGAACGGCCTTCGAGGGTTGCAGGAGCCTGACGCAGGTCGCGCTGCCCGCGGGGCTGACCAGCGTCGGCGAGGGCGTTTTCAACAAGTGCCCGGCGCTGACGCAGGCGTTCCTGCCGGATGACCTTGCGGAAATCAGCAGCGGCATGTTCGCCGACTGTCCGAGCCTGACGCAGGTCGCGCTGCCCGACGGCCTGACGCGCATCGGCGGCGGCGCGTTCTTCAACTGCGCCAGCCTCACGCAGATCGACCTGCCCGCGAGCCTGACGGCCATCGACCGGCTCGCCTTCCGCAACTGCACCAGCCTCGCGAAGGTGGACGTGCCCGAGGGCGTGACGAGCCTCGGCGAGGTGGCGTTCCTCAACTGCGCCGGCCTGATCGAGATCTCGCTCCCGGACTCGCTGACCGAGATCGGCGTCAAGGTGTTCGACGACTGCCCGAACGTGAAGGTCATCGTCGGCAGCGGCTCCTATGCGGAGCAGTATTGCAGGGAGAGCGGGTACAATTACGAGTGCAGGGAGAAGTAAGGGGAAGATAGAAAGCGTAACTTAAAAGATCCTTCGACTTCGCCGCTGACGCGGCTTCGCTCAGGATGACAGGTTTGCAGATGCCCCGTCGTTGTCATCCTGAGCGAAGCGCAAGCGAAGTCGAAGGATCTTTTTCGTCCCCCGTTCCTCACTCCAGTGCTTTCTTGTGGGCGCGCTTGTCGGTGTACATCACCTTGTCCGCGCGCTGCACCGCTTCGAGCACGCTGTGGTCGAGCTTTGGATCGAACACGGCGATGCCCATCGCGACGTGCACCTGCTCCCACTTGTTCTGCGTGGACGCGGTAATCTCCACGCTGGTCCTCTCGAACTCGCGAATGAGCGCTTCCCGGTTCCTGTAGTCGTCGTTTTGCAGGATCACGGCGAACTCGTCGCCGCCGATGCGGAACACCGGGCTGTGCTGGAACACGCGACAGATCAGGCGGCACGCGGTCTTCAGGTACAGGTCGCCCTTGTCGTGGCCGTGCTGGTCGTTGACGGACTTGAGGTCGTCGCAGTCGAAAACGCCGACGGCGAACGCCAGGTTTGACTTGTCCTCGTCCATCTGCTTTTGCAGCCGGTCGAGCGCGTCCGTGAACGCGCCCTTGTTCTTGACGGACGTCAGCGAATCGATGTACACGCGCTTGTTCAGGTCGTTGATGTGGGCCTTCATGTGGTCCGTCAGGCGCTTGAACGTGCTGGTGAGCCGGCCGATTTCATCGTTCCGGTCGTATTGCAGGTCCAGGTCATAGTTGCCGTTGTCCACCTGCTCGGCCGCGCGCGTCAGCTCCTCCAGGTGCCGGGTGATGTGGCCGGTGTAGTACAGCGTGAACAGGCTCAGCACCACCAGCACGACGGCGGAGGCGACCAGGATCTCGCGGATCAGCCTCTGCCAGTCGCCCTCGGTCTCGGAGACGGGCACCGTCACGTTCAGGCGCATGCCGTTGCACAGCGGCAGCCACGCCGCCTGCTTTTCAACGCCGTCGAAGCGATAGCGGACGAACGTGCTGTCCGTGACCAGGCCCTCGGGGACCTCGGGCATCGTCTCCTCCGTCAACTGCGTCACGTCGATGCGCGGATGGAAGAACAGCTCCCCCTCCGCGTCGCTGAGGAAGGCGTAGCCGTTGGCGTAGAGGCGTATGCTCTCCACCTGCTCGGCCATCGTGGAGTAGTCGATCTCGATGCCCACGACGCCGACGAACTGCCGGTCGTAGTAGATGGGGACGTTGTAGGAGATCACGCGCTTGCCCAGGTTATCGGTGATGTAGGGCGGCAGCCAAATGGCCTCGCCCTTGTACTTCGGCACGGTGAACCACACCAGCTTCGAGGTATCCTGCGTGTCGTAGAGCGTGATGTCGGTCACCTCGTGCTCCACGAAGCCCTCGCCGTCGAGGTTCGTGTACCAAAAGCCCTTTACGGTGTCGGAGACCTCCGGATCGATGCGGTAGTAGTACGTCAGCACGCCGTTGGTCTTGCTGGCCATCTCCTCGAAGTACTTGCCCACGCGGTCGATGTGCCTTTGCAGCTTCTCCGGCTCGAGCCCGTCCAGATCGTCCTCGACGAACGACGCGACCTTGCTGACCGACTTCTGCACGCTATTGAAGTAGTAGTCGAGGTTGCGCTCCCCCGTCTCGCACAACAGCAGCAGCAGCTGGTTGGACTCGAGCTTCTCGTTCTTTCGAATGAACACCACGCTCAGACACGTGACGGTGGTCACGGCCAGCACGATGACGCAGACGGTCAGCAGCGTGATTCTTGTTCGCAGCGAGTGCATTACCGATCACCTTTCGCTCAGTTTATCCCGTTTCGTTCGCGTCCGTCCTCATGCCTCGGGCTGCATGTTGCGCACGAACGCATCTTCAAAGTCCGAAGGATGCAGCGGGCGGGAGAAGTAGTAGCCCTGCACCAGCGAGCACCCCAGGTCCTTCAGCAGCCGGATCTGTTCCTCGGTCTCCACGCCCTCGGCCACGACGGGGATCTTCAGGTTGCGCGCGATGTCGAGGATCAGCGCCACCAATTGTATGTCCTTCTCGTCGTGCTCGATGTTGCGGATGAACGCCCGGTCCATCTTCAACACGTCGATCGGCATGGCCGAGAGCATGTTCAGCGAGGAATAGCCGGTGCCGAAGTCGTCCATCTCCACCTCGTAGCCCTTGCGGCGCAGGCCCTCCACGACCTGGATCACCTGGTCGGCGTTCTCCGTGTAGGCGGACTCGGTCACCTCCAGCTTGAGCGCGTCGTGGCGCAGGCCGTTGAAGCGGAGGATCTCGTCGAGCGTGTCCGCCAGCTTCGGGTCAAACACGTCCACGCGCGACAGGTTCACCGAGATGGGGATCGTCACGCCGTACTGGTCGCGCCAGCGCACGATCTGCCGCGCGGCCTCCGTCCAAACGTACTTGTCCACGATGCCGATCTGGCCGTTGCGCTCGAACAGCGGGATGAAGTCGTCCGGGGGGATCATGCCCAGCTCCGGGTGTTGCCAGCGGATCAGCGCCTCGGCGCTCACCAGCTTCGGCGGGTCGCACTGGATGTCGTACTTGGGCTGGTAGTACACCTCGAACTCGTACTTCTCCACCGCGCGCCGCAGGTCGTTCAGAAGGCGCTGCTCGTAGATCTCGCGCTCGCGCACCTTCTCGTCGAACACGATCAGGTGCTCCTTGTAGTGGCCGCGCGCCATGCTGCACGCCGTGCGCGCCCGGTCGAACATCTGCACGGGCTCGATGTTTGCCTGCCCGGGCATCACGCCCATGCGCAGGCGGATGCTCGTGTTCGGCGCGAGGTTGTCCAGCTTTTCCTGCAGGCGGTCGAAGATCGCCTGGTAGCCCTCCGTGTGGGGGCAGTAGATGTCAAAGCGGTCCGCCTCGAAGCGCCCGGCGATGCCCCCCAGCTCCTGGGACACGGCGCGGATCTCGCCGCCCAGCGTGCGCAGCACCTGGTCGCCGAACTCCCGGCCGTTCAGGGCGTTCACGGAGTGGAACTGCTCGATGTTCATCACGATGGCGTCCATCGGCTTGTCCGGGTGCTCGCGGTACAGGCGTTCGGCGTACTGGAGGAAGAAGTCGCGGTTGTACAGGCCGGTCAGGTCGTCGGTCTCGGTAACGGAAATCAGCCGCCGGGCCTTCCGCTCGGAGCGCATGCTGCGCACCATCAGCGCCAGGATCACCAGCATCACCGCGGCGAGCGCGGCGATCACGGCGGTCAGGTTGTCCTTGATGAAGTCGGTGAGCGTGTACTTCGCGTCCTCGGCGATGTAGTAGGACAGCGCGGAGTTCACGGTGGCGTCCGGGATCATGCCCGTGGCCTTCGCCAGGATGGAGTACAGCTGCGTCTCGCCCTTGCGCACGGCCAGGCAGTAGTCGATCTCCACGCCCGTGGTGAACGTCGTCAGGTGGTATTTCTCGCACAGCTTGGCGATGTTGTTGTAGCGGTAGTTGCTGATCAGCACGCAGTCCGCCACGCCGTCGGACACGGCCTTCAGGCAGTCCGCCGTGGTCGGGAAGTACACCTTTCGCCAGCTGGGGAAGTTGTCCATCAGGAAGGCGTCGTAGTTGTTGTTGCCCTCGTTGACGGCCACGATCACGTGCTCGCGGCTGAACATGATGTTCTGGCCCGTCGCATGGACCACGGCGAAGATGTCCGTGCTGATCATAGGCGGCGTCATCACCAGGTCCATCACTTCGCCGTCGTAGGCGCTGAGGTTGGCCGGGAAGACGCAGTCCACCTCTCCCCGCTCCAGAGCTTCCAGCGCCGCCGCCGCGGTGGGATAGGCCGTCGCCTCAAAATCCAGGTGCGCGTTCGCGGTGCACTCGGAGGCGAAGGCCAGGTAGTCCTTCAGGATGCCCGTCAGCTCGCCGGTCTCCTCGTCGGCGGCGCAGAAGGCGAGGTAGTTGTCCTGGTAGCCGACGCGGATGGGGCCGTGATCGGCCAGCCAGTTCACCTCGTCCTGGTTGAGAAACGCGTTCGCGCCGATCCGCTTGATGTGCTTTTCATACATCCGCTGGTTGTAGTAGCGGTTCTCCTCCTGGATGCGGCTCATCGCGCCGTTCAGCTCGCTGAGCAGGTCCGGGCGGTCCTTGGCGACGGCGAAGTAGAAGTCAGAGCCGCCGATCTTGCACAGCGGCACCGCGCGATCGGGGCTGACGAAGGAATCGACGGTGACGTAGCCGTCCAATTCCCCGTCCGCAACCTTGGCGAGGGACTCGTCCTCGCCGGAGGTCACCTCGACGATTTGCGAATTGACCCCATTGCGCTGCGCCCATTCGGCGAAGAAGATCGCCTGGATGCTGTCCTTGTTCACGCCGATCCGCTTGCCGTTCAGGGTGGCGTAATCCGATGGACTGATCTCGCGATTGTCCGGCGCGATGAACAGGTAGTACTCCTCCGTGCCCATGGGCAGGTTGGGAAAGAGCATGCGATCCTCGCGCTCGGGCGTGTAGGACACGTCGCTCATCAGATCGATCTCGCCGTCCTCCAGCATTTGCAGCTCCGGCCAGCTTCCCTCGACATATTCAAAGGTCCAGCCGGTGTAGGCGGCGATCTTCATCTGGTACTCGTAGGCGTAGCCCGAGCGCCGACCGGCCGCGTCCCGCGTGTTGAACGAGGATTCGTACCAGCCGACGCGCACGACCTTCGCGCCCTCCTGCGCGCATGCGGCGAACGGGCACAGCAGGGCCGCGAGCAGGAGCAGGCACAGCGCCGATATACCATATCGCCTGATTCGGTCGGCCGCAGTTTGATGGATCATGTTGACCTCCGGGTCCGCGCGTGTTTGGGAAATCGTATCAAAAGCGCCGATGTTTTACATTCCTCGCCATATTATAACACAGGCTGTACAATTTTTCCACTATTTAACAAAATTAGTGGCACGATTCCCTCCAGGAGCGAGCCGCCCGCCCAGGGCATCAGCACGAGCCACGTGCTCGCGGGCGTGCCGTCGGGCCACTGCTCCGTCAGGAGCCCCTCGCTGTGGCAGAAGCGCTCGGACAGCCAGCCCACCTTGCCGTAGCCGAATTCGCCGTCAAAGGTGTTGTGGCACTGGCAGCTCCACAGCAGCGTATCCTCCAGGCGGCCGCGGATGTAGGCGTCCTCCCGCCTTTCCAGATAATACGCCATCTCCTCCAGCACGGTGGAGGACATCGGGTGGATGTGCGGGTTGGTGACGGAGGTAATGCTCCCGCCGCAGCTGGACCAGCCCACCGTGCTCAGCGGCGGCACCTTGATCGGCGAGTTGTAGCAGAACTTGAACGTGTATTCGTAGTAGAGCGCGTCGCGCAGGTAGTCAAGCAGCGCGTCGTCGCCGGTCAACTCGTGCAGGTGCCGCGCCGCGCGGATGTAGGCCAGCACACCCTCGGAATCGACGTTCTTCTCGATGTCCAACGGCCCGCCGTAGCCCTCCACGCGCCGGATGTAGGCATCGTGGTACCACGCCGCGCTCCGCAGCATGTCGGGCAGGAAGCGGCGCTCCCCGGTCACGCGGCTGTACAGCGCCGACGCCGCCAGGCACCAGGAGCCGCCGAGCGAATCGTACTCCAGGCCCGCGCCCGTCGCCTCGGAGAAGGTGTAGGGATACTCGCCGTCGGCGTTGCGGCCGCGCTCGATGCGCTCCACGACGCGCCCGGCGAACGCGAGCCAGTCCGCGTGCTCCGCGCCGTTTTCGCGCTTCTCCCACGCGTATGCCTTCAGGATGTAGTAGACGCTCTGGCCCACGAGGTAGGCCGCGTGCCCGGGCGTGTTCTGGCCGTCGTACCACCAGCCGCGGTTGCTCCACGCGCCGTTGTCCTCCATCAGGAAGGGCAGGCCGCTTTTCGCGTTCAGGGAATGGGCGACGATGTGACTTACACAGTCCACCGCCTGCGCGCGCATCGCTTCATCCCCCAGCAGCTTCGCGGCCATCAGCACCGGCACGGCGACGGACAGCCCGTTCGTCCACGTGATCGAGGGCAGCGGCTTGTAGTCGAGCCGGTCCCCCAAGTCCTTCACGAAGCAGGAGTAGCTGTGGCGCTCCGGCAGCCAGGCGTCGCGGGCGATGGCGGCGGCGATGTCCCGCACGGCCTCCCGCGGCGCGCTTCGGCGGCGGGGCGGCTCGTGGAACTTCGCATAGACCCACTTCAGCGCGTCGTGCAGGCCGCGCTCGTCCGCGGCGGACTGGTCGAAGCAGTACACGCGCGCGGTCACGGATTCGCCCTTTTCGAGCACAAAGCAGTTGTCGCCCAGCGGGGCGCGGGGCCGCGCGTCGCGCGAGTTCATGAAAAACCACGGCGCGTTCTCGTAGCCCAGCGTATACCACACCTCGCCGCTCTCGAGCGAGCAGCCGAAGCCCGCGTACTGGCTGAAAGCGCCGGCCTCGCCGGGCTCCCACGCGACCCGCGCGCCGTCGCGGCGCAGGTAATACGGCGACGCCGCCAGGCCCGGATGGGTCCTGACCGGATACTACACCGCAGCCGATGCCGGCGTCCTCGTCCTCTCCACCGAGGGCGAGCTCTCCGCCTCCACTCTGTACACCGATGCGGAGGGCAACTGGACCGGCACATCCCTGACCGCCACCCTGTACGCACATTGGAGTCCCCTGACCTACA
>CACYET010000092.1 GCA_902773515.1 uncultured Eubacteriales bacterium
CGCGGGGCGCGGGCGCGATGCCGGTCAGCTGGAAGCGGCCCAGCGTCTTGTTGTAGGCGGCCATCTCGCGCTCGCCCTGCAGCACGTGCACGTCGACGCTGGTCTGGCCGTCGGCCGCGGTGGAGAACACCTGCGTCTGCTTGACGGGGATGGTGGTGTTGCGCTCGATCAGGCGGGTAAACACGCCGCCGAGGGTCTCGATGCCCAGGGACAGCGGGGTGACGTCCAACAGCACGATGTCCTTCACGTCGCCGCCCAGCACGCCGCCCTGGATGGCGGCGCCCACGGCCACGCACTCGTCGGGGTTGATGCCCTTGAAGGGCTCCTTGCCGGTGATGCGCTGCACGGCCTCCTGCACCGCGGGGATGCGGGTGGAGCCGCCCACGAGGATCACCTTGTCGATGTCCTTGGCGGAGACGCCGGCGTCGCGCATGGCCTGGGTCATCGGGCCCACGGTCTTCTCCACCAGGTCGGCGGTCAGCTCGTTGAACTTCGCGCGGCTGATGGTCACGTCCAGGTGCTTGGGGCCGGTGGCGTCGGCGGTGATGAACGGCAGGTTCACGTTGGTGGACATCAGGCCGGACAGGTCGATCTTGGCCTTCTCGGCGGCCTCTTTCAGGCGCTGCAGGGCCATGCGGTCCTGACGCAGGTCGATGTTGTTCTCCTTCTTGAACTCGTCGGCGATGTAGTCGATCAGCCGCTGATCAAAGTCGTCGCCGCCCAGGCGGTTGTTGCCGGCGGTGGCCAGCACCTCGAAGATGCCGTCGCCGACTTCCATCAGCGAGACGTCGAACGTGCCGCCGCCCAGGTCGTACACGAGGATCTTGTGGGCGTCGCCCTTGTCCAGGCCGTAGGCCAGCGCCGCGGCGGTGGGCTCGTTGATGATGCGCTTCACGTCCAGGCCCGCGATGCGGCCGGCGTCCTTGGTGGCCTGGCGCTGGGCGTCGGAGAAGTAAGCCGGCACGGTGATGACGGCGTCGGTCACGGTCTCGCCCAGGTAGCTCTCGGCGTCCGCCTTCAGCTTCTGAAGGATCATGGCGCTGATCTCCGGGGGCGTGTAGTTGTGGCCGTCAATGCTGATCTTGCGATCGGTGCCCATGTCGCGCTTGATGGAGATGACGGTGCGGTCGGGGTTGGTGACCGCCTGGCGCTTGGCGACCTGGCCGACCAGGCGCTCGCCGTTCTTCGCGAACGCGACGACAGACGGGGTGGTGCGAGCGCCTTCCGCGTTCGCGATGACAACGGGCTCGCCGCCCTCCATGACGGAGACGCAGCTGTTGGTGGTGCCCAGGTCGATGCCGATAATCTTGCTCATAATGATACCTCCTATTTACTATCGAAAATGTTCGTTGTTGACTTAAACTATTCTTCGACCGATACCTTCACCATGGCGTACCGGATGATCTTGTCCTTGACCTTGTAGCCCTTCTGGAAAACCTCCAGCACCTTGCCGGGGTCGTCGCCGGTTTCGCGCATCACGGCGTTGTGCTTCTCGGGGTCAAAGTCCTCGCCCAGGGCGGGCACCTCCTCGAAGCCGAAGCGCTTGAGGCTCTCGAACAGCGTGTTCAGCGTCATGCTGACGCCGTCGGCCAGCGCCTTGGCGCCCTCGTCGTCGGTCTTCTCGGCGGCGTCGATGGCGCGCTCCAGGTTGTCGATGGCGGGCAGCATGGCCGCGATGGCCTCGCGCACGCCGTCCTCATAGCCGTCTGCGCGGGCGGTCTGGTTGCGGCGCTTGAAGTTCTGGAAGTCCGCCTGGACCCGCAGCAGCGAATCCTTCAATTCGTCCCGCTGCTTCACGGCCAGCTCCAGCGCGGCCTGCCACTCCTCGACGGTGGCTTCCCGCTCCTCCGTCGGCTGTTCGGCCTCGACGGCCGGGGTCTCGGCCTCGGCAAGCTCCTGCTCGACGGCCGGCTCGGCCTTGACCGCCTTGTCCTTCTTCTTCATCTCTGATTCTCCTTAACGATATTCGCTCAGCACGTCGCTCAGCGCGCGGCCCATGAACTCCAGCACCGAGATCACCCGGTTGTAGTTCATGCGCGTGGGTCCGATGATGCCCAGCGTGCCGCTGGAGTGGTCGCCCACGCGGTAGCTGGCCGTCACGATGGAGCAGTCGTTCAGCGCGGGCAGCTGGTTTTCCGGGCCGATGCGGATGGAGATCTCCATGCTGCCGTCCCGGCTGAGCAGCTTGCGCAGCGTGTCCTTCGACTCCAGCACCGCCAGGAAGTTCCTGGCCTTGCTCACGTCGCTGTACTCCGGGTATTCCAGCATGTTGGCCGGTCCGCCCACGATCACGTCCGAGGCGTCGCCGCCGGCCTCCAGCCGCTTCTCGATCACCTGCAGCGTCTCGCCCAGCAGCTTTCGGTTGTACTCGGCGTTGCGAAGCAGCTCCGCGAACGCCTGCCGCACGGCCTCCAGCGGCTTGTCCGCCAGCTTTTCGGTCAGCGTGCGCGACACGGCGTACAGCTCGTCGGCGGTCATGCCCTCGGGAACGCTGATCACCGCGTCCTTGACGATGCCGGCGTTGGTGACGATCACCATCAGCGCCAGGCGATCCGCCACCGGCACCAGCTGCACGTGCTTGATGCGCAGCGTGCTCAGCTTCGGGGCGACGATCACCGAGGTGTACTTCGTCGCGTCGGACAGCACCCCGGCGGCGCTGCGGATCACGCCCTCCACCTGCTTGGACTTGGCGACGAGGTGGTCCTGCATGCGCTCGCGCTCGTCGCTGGTCAGCTTCACGGTCTTCATCAGGTGATCCACGTAGAGGCGGTAGGCCTTGTTGGAGGGTACGCGGCCGGCCGACGTATGCGGCTGGTCCAGGTAGCCCAGCTCCTCCAGGTCGCTCATCTCGTTGCGGATGGTGGCGGGCGAGTAGCCGACGCCGGACTTGCGGGAGATCGTGCGGGAGCCCACCGGCATGGCCGTGAGGATGTAGTCGTCGATGATGGCCTGAAGGATCAGGTACTTTCGCTCGTCCAACTGCATCGGGCATCCTCCCTTTCCGTCCTCGTTGCCTGTTAGCACTCAACAGCATCGAGTGCTAACGGCTGAACATAATATACATCCTCCCCCCATTTTTGTCAATGGATTTTGAAAATAAAAGTTGTAAATTTTTCATGAAGGGCATCTCTGCCCTATACTGGTACACGGGCGGGCGGCGCAACGCCGCCCCTACAAGCTCGTCCTGTTCCCGGGGCCTGCCGGCCCGACCTCGCTAAAAACAATCCACCGGACTGTTTTTCGGGCGCTCGGTCTCCCTGTTCCCTGTTCCCTGTTCCCTGTTCCCTGTTCCCTAATAATTGTAAAATCTCCCGCAACCACTTGCCCTGGGGCGCGGCTTGTGCTATAATAACCGTTGCGTGATTAATCAGATGCCGGTTCCGCCGGAGAGCCGACAGTCCGATTAGAGTGAGGTGAATACCATGAAGGAGAACATCCATCCGAATTACGGCAAGGCAGTGGTCCGCTGCGTGTGCGGCGAGACCTTTGAGACCGGTTCCGTGAAGAAGGAAATGCGCGTTGATATCTGTTCAAAGTGCCATCCCTTCTACACCGGCAAGCAGAAGCTGGTTGACACCGGCGGACGCGTGGATCGCTTCAAGAAGCGCTACGGCATGTAGGCAAACCGAGAGCATCGGCAAGGCAAGCGCCTTTGCCGGTGCTTTGCCGTTTAAATGCGCGTAGTCAACGAAAATCCCGGCGCTGCGCGCCGGGTTTTTTGCATTCGCAAAAGAGTTTAGAGTGGAGAGTTTAGAGTTCAGATTGAACAGCCGGAAACTCGCAGATGCTCTTTCACCATTCACTAAACTCTGAACTCTTAACTCTAAACTCTCAAAAGCAGGTGTTTCCATGACCAATAAAGCCATTATCCACGCCTCTCCCGTGGCGGAGGGCGTTCGGGTGCAGATCGGCAGCGTCACGGCCTTCGCCGTGCGGCGCGAGAGCAAGGATATCTCGCTGCGCATCCGCCGGGAGTACCACACCGCCCGCGACGCCATGGAGCGCGTCCCCTTCGTGCGGGGCATCCTGCGCCTGGCCGGCGGCACGGCGGACTTCATGGACGGCGTGGCGGAGTCGGCCCAGCTTCGGCCCCAGCACATCGTGAAGGGCAGCCGCTTCGAGCAGCGCTTCGCGGAGCTGTTTCGCGTGGACCCCACCGGCATGGTGGCCGCGGGCAGCGCGATCGCGATCATCGTGCTGCTGGTGGGGCTGGTGCTGCTGGGCCCGTGGGCGCTGGCGAAGTGGGTGCTGCCCCGCTGGGAGCTGTCCCGCCCCGCGATGAACGCCGTGGCCTGCGGCGCGAGGGTGCTGGGTGGGCTGATCTGCGCGGCGCTGATCCCGCGGCTGCGCATCGTCAACCGCTTCTGCATGTACCGCGGCGCGATCAACAAGCTGCTGAACGCCACGGGCAGCGAGGAGCCGGCCGAGCGCGAGCGCGCCGAGAAGGCCTCGCGGCTCACCGGCAAGAGCGACGCCGCGTTCGTGATCACGGTGCTGCTGCTGTCGATCATCGCCTTCGCGCTGGTGCGCACGTTCACGCTGCCGGTGCAGCTGCTGGTGCGCGCGCTGATCGTGCTGATCATCGCCGCCGTGGTGAACGAGCCCATCCGGCTGCTGGAAAAATATCGCGATAACAAGGTCGCCGCGGCGCTGCTCAGCCCGCAGCTGGGCCTGGAGCGGCTGCTGGTGCGCGAACCGCACCCCCAGATGCTGGAGGTCGCCGTCTGCGCCTACAACGCCGCGCGGGAAAACGACCAATGAAAGGATAAAATATGACCATCACCGACTGGCTCACGCGCGCAAAGGCGGCGCTGGCGGCCTCCGGCTGTCCCGATCCGGAGATCGACGCCCGCTGGATGGCGGAGGACACGCTGGGCATGACGCGCACCGACCTGAAGTTCGAGGCCGACCGCGCGATCGGGGACGCGCAGCTCAAGCGCCTGGAGGCGATGCTGGAGCGCCGCTGCGCCGGGGAGCCGGTGCAGTACATCCTCGGCAGCGCCGACTTCATGGGCCTCAAATTTGAGGTGAGCCCGGACGTGCTGATCCCCCGGCAGGACACCGAGACGCTGGTGGAGGCGGCGCTGATCGCGCTGCAATCCGCCGGGCCCGATCCCGCCGGAGGCGCACGTTCCAGCGTGCTGGACCTGTGCGCCGGGAGCGGCTGCATCGGGCTGAGCCTGGCGACGCTCGTCCCCCACGCGCGGGTGACGCTGGCGGACGCCAGCCGGGACGCGCTGGAGATCGCGAAGCGGAACATGCACGCGCTGGGCGTGAAGGCAGACCTGCGCCACGGCGACCTGTTCGCCGCCGTGGGCCGCGAGCGCTTTGACCTGATCGTCTCCAATCCGCCCTACATCCCCCGCGGCGAGCTGGCCCAGCTTCAAAAAGAGGTGCAGTACGAGCCGCGGCTGGCGCTGGACGGCGGCCCCGACGGGCTGGACTTCTACCGCCGCATCGCCGACGGCGCGGGGAGCCACCTGAACCCAGGCGGCGCGATCTACCTTGAGGTCGGCGCGGGCCAGGCCCCCGACGTGCTGGAGCTGGTCAAGGCCCACCTCCCCTGCGTCGAGGCGGGGACGATCAAAGACCTGAACGGGATCGAGCGCGTCGTATTCGCAAAGATATAAGGAGCACACTATGCAATCCGTTTCATTTAACGAGCAGGAGCGCATCGCGGCGCAGCTGGAGGCCATCCAGGGGCGCTACGAGGAGCTCTCCATCCGCATCACGCTGCCGGAGGTCATCGCCGACACGGCGACCTTCACGAAGCTGATGCGCGAGCACAGCGAGCTGGCCGAGCTGAACGACATCGCCGCGGCGTACAAAAAGCTGCTGGACGACATCGAGGGCGCGCGCGAGATGCTCGACGACCCCGACATGGCCGAGCTCGCCCGCGAGGAGCTTCCGGAGCTCGAAAAGCAGCTGGAGGAGGCCACGCAGAGGGCGCGCATCGCGCTTCTGCCGAAGGACCCGGACGATTACAAGAACGCGCTGTTGGAGGTGCGCGCGGGCGCGGGCGGCGACGAAGCCGGCCTGTTCGGCGCACAGCTGCTTCGCATGTACACCCACTACGCCGACAGCCAGGGCTGGAAGGTGGAGATGGTGGAGGACGGCAGCACGGAGCTCGGCGGCCTGAAGGAGAGCGTGATCCTGATCCAGGGCAAAAACGTGTTCCAGAAGCTGAAATTTGAATCGGGCGTGCACCGCGTGCAGCGCGTGCCCGTCACGGAGTCGTCCGGCCGCATCCACACCTCCACCGCCACGGTGGCGGTGCTGCCGGAGGCGGAGGACGTGGAGGTGGAGATCAACCCGAACGACCTGCGCATCGACACCTACCGCGCGTCCGGCGCGGGCGGCCAGCACGTCAACCGCACCGACTCCGCCGTGCGCATCACCCACATCCCCACCGGGCTGGTGGTCACCAGCCAGGACCAGCGCAGCCAGATCCAGAACCGGGAGAAGGCCATGCGCGTGCTGAAATCCCGGCTGTACGAGCTGCAGCGCGAGCAGCAGGAGGGCGAGTACGCCAGCCGCCGCCGCCTGCAGGTGGGCACCGGCGACCGCAGCGAGCGCATCCGCACCTACAACTTCCCGCAGGGCCGCGTCACCGACCACCGCATCGGCCTGACGCTGTACAAGATCGACGAGATCATGGAGGGCCACCTCGACGAGATCATCGATGCGCTGACCCTGGCGGAGCAGACGGCGCTGTTGAACGAAAGCCGGTAACTTCTCCTCGATATGCCGTACGGCAGCAAACCATACAGATCCTTCGACTCCGCTGCCGCTCCGCTCAGGATGACAGGTTGGGCGAAACGCTGTCATTCTGAGCGAAGCGCCGCCAAAGGCGAAGCGGCAGCAAACCATACAGATCCTTCGACTCCGCTGCCGCTCCGCTCAGGATGACAGGTT
>CACYET010000093.1 GCA_902773515.1 uncultured Eubacteriales bacterium
TTTGGAAGAATATGTATATAAAAAAATGTATAGTAAGCTTAGTTCAAATGACAAAAAAATACTTAAATCATTTACAAGTGATGATATAAATAGTGTGGATGAATTGCTTATAAAATCGGAGATGAAGAAAAGGAGTCCTGCCGCCCCAAACATCAGGACAGCTGCGGCCTTCAGCACTACGCCGCCTATCCCGACAAGCGCTTCGCCTATCGCGTGCCGCTGCTGGGCGGGCGCTACGCCCCGGATACCACCGAGCTGGACCTCAAGGGCCGCGATGTGGACACCGCCGCCATTGAGGACGCGCTGATGCTGCTGCCGCACGTGACGCGGATCGACCTGCGGGGGACGCCCGCCTCCGCGCAGGACGTGGGCGAGCTCACGGCCGCCTTCCCGGACGTGGACTTCTCGTTCACCTTTGACGTGCCCCAGTCCGCGATGACCACCGAGGACACCTGGGTGAAGATCACCGGCAGCTACGAGACGCTCGAGGCCTACCTGGCCTTCATCGACTACATGCCCAAGCTCGAGCTGGTGGACGCCGCCGAGATCGAGCTGACCGGCGAGCAGGTGGACGCCGTGAAGGCCTACAAAAACGGCGACAAGGTGCGCTACGGCATGGATGTGTACGGCCGAAAGGTGACCAGCGACGTCACCGAGCTGAACCTCGACGGCGCGCCGGTGACGAACGTCGAGACGGTGGAGGCGATCCTGGCGCGGCTGCCGAAGGTGACCAAGGTCTCGCTGCTGGACAGCGGCCTGACGCAGGACCAGTGCGGCCAGCTGTTCGACGCGCATCCCGAGATCAAGTTCGTGTTCTGGATCACGTTCGGCAAGTACAGGATCCGCACCGATGTGACCGCGTTCAGCACGCAGCTGGGCGACGGCAACCGCTACGGCTTCAACGACAGGACCTTCGAGCCCATCCGCTACTGCACGGACCTGATGATGCTGGACCTGGGCCACAACCACATTACGTCCATGGAGAACTTCCGCGGGCTGACGAAGCTGCGCGTGCTGATCCTGGCGGACAACCAGCTGACGAACATCGAGCCCATCGCCGAATTCAAGGACCTGGAGTTCTGCGAGCTGTTCCTCAACGACATCCCGGACATGAGCCCGCTGACGGGGCTGGACAAGCTGGTGGACCTCAACATCTTCTACAACCCGGTGGGCCAGAACTACCAGGCGCTCAAGTCCATGACGCAGCTCAAGCGCCTGTGGATCGGCGGCTGCCGGCTGTCCGACGCGATGCTGAAGGATTTGAAGCGCTCCCTGCCCAACACGAAGATCAACGCCGAGGGCCGCGGCTCCACCGGCATGGGCTGGCGCAAGCACCCGCACTACGACACGCTGAAGCAGATGTACCTCGAGGAGCGCTACATCCCCTTCGACGATTCGCCGAACGAAGAGGCGCAGGCGCAGGCGGACTGACGCCGGAGAAGGCGCGGTATCCAAGAGTGAGTGAACAATGCAGGGGCGGCGGTCCCACCGCCCGCCCGAATCCGTCCGCTGTGTTGCGCAAATCCGCGCGGCAGCGATTGGAACCCGGCACAGCCGGGGCATGCCAAAAATGGTTGCATAACGCCGCCGTTTCGTGTATAATATAAGTGGATTATTAGTAGTGAAGGAGGCCTTCCCATGAAGCTGATCGTTGCCATCGTACAGGATGAGGACGCTTCCCGGCTGATCAACCACCTGATGACGGAAGGCTATCGGGTGACGAAGCTGGCCACCACGGGCGGTTTCCTTCGCGCGGGCAATACCACATTGCTGGTGGGCGTGGAGGACGACAAGCTGGAGAACGCCATGAGCGTGATCGAGAAGGTCTGCAAGAGCCGCAAGCAGATCGCCACGACGCCCTCGCCCATCTCCGGCACCACGGGCGTCTACGTGCCCTATCCGGTGGAGGTCACCGTGGGCGGCGCCACCATATTCGTGCTGGACGTGGAGCAGTTCAGGAAGATCTGAGGTTGAACTTGAAGATATCCGATTTTGCGGGTTACGGCGACAAGATGCGACAGCTGATGCGTTCGGTTCAAGCCGGGCGCATTGTTCATGCCCTGCTGCTCACCGGCCCGCACGGCTCCGGCAAGCGCACGATGGCGCGGCTGTTCGCCCAGGCGATGGTCTGCGCGGGGCCGGACAAGCCCTGCGGCGTCTGCCCGGCCTGCAAGCGCTTCCTGGCGGGCTCCCACCCGGACGTGCACGTCGTCAGGCCCGAGAAGAAGAGCATCGGCGTGGACGAGGTGCGCGCGCTGATCGACGCGCTGGCGCTGCGGCCCTACGAGGGCGGGCGGCACATCGTGATCGTCGAGCAGGCGGACAAGCTGACGCCGAGCGCCCAGAACGCGCTTCTCAAGACGCTGGAGAGCCCGTCGGGCGACGCGATGTTCTTCCTCATTACCGACGCCCCCGGCGCGCTGCTGCCGACCATCGTGTCGCGCTGCCAGACGGTGCGCTTCTCGGACCTGAGCGTGGAGGACTGCGCGGGCGTATTGCAGCGCCGCGGCATCGCTCCCGCGCGGGCGCTGGAGCTGGCGGGCCTTTCGCAGGGCTCGGTGGGCCGGGCGCTGGAGATCGACGGCGACGGGGAGTACCGCGCGCTGCGGGAAAGGGTGCTCGCCTCGCTGGAGGCGCTGAACGGGCGCGCCAGCGTGGCCGGGGCCGCGGCTTCGCTGGAGGAGGACAAGGGCTCGGAGGACGCGATGCTCGGCGTGATGGAGCTCTGGGCGCGCGATCTGATGGCCCTTCAGAGCGGCGCGACGCCGTATCAGTCGGGCGACGAGGCGCGGCTTCGGCGCAGCAGGATCGACGGGCGGGCGCTGCTCAGGGGCGTGGTGCTGGCGCGGATGCAGCTGGCGAGCAACGTCTCGTGGCCGAACGCCCTTGAAAACATGTACTTTCAACTCACAGACTGCGGTTTGATCGGGAGGTAACCCAAGCATGGCAACGGTAATCGGTGTCCGCTTCAAGAAGGCGGGCAAGGTGTATTATTTCGATCCGGACGGCATCTGGCCGCACCCGGGCGACAGCGTGATCGTCGAGACGGCGCGGGGCGTGGAGTTCGGCGAGGTGGTGACCGGCGCGCGCACCGTCAGCGACCAGCAGATCGTGACGCCGCTGAAAAAGGTGATCCGCGTGGCCAACGAGGAGGACATCCACCGCGCCGAGGCCAATGAAAAGCGCGAGCAGGAGGCCTTCCAGATCTGCCAGGAGCGCATCGCCAAGCACAAGCTGGACATGAAGCTGGTCAGCGTGGAGTACACGTTCGACAACAACAAGATCATATTCTACTTCACCGCCAACGGCCGCGTGGACTTCCGCGACCTGGTGAAGGACCTGGCCTCCGTGTTCAAGATCCGCATCGAGCTTCGCCAGATCGGCGTGCGCGACGAGGCCAAGATGCTGGGCGGCCTGGGCTCCTGCGGGCGGCAGATCTGCTGCGGCGCGTTCCTGGGCGACTTCCAGCCCGTGTCCATCAAAATGGCCAAGGAGCAGAACCTGTCGCTGAACCCGACGAAGATCTCCGGCCAGTGCGGGCGGCTGATGTGCTGCCTGAAGTACGAGCAAGACAACTACGAGGCCGTGCTCAAGCGCGTGCCGCGCGTGGGCAAGGACGTGATCACCCCCGACGGCGTGGGCGTGATCGCGGAGATCAACTGCATCAAGGAGACCGTGAAGGTGCGCGTGCGGGTGGACGACGACAGCTACGACGTGCGCGAGTACGCTATCGACGACGTGCGCCGCCCCGGTCCTGAGGATGCCGCCGCCCTGAAGGACATGCCCCGGCCGGAGCGCAAGCCCCGTCGGCCGCGCCCCCAGCCGGAGAGCGAGCCGAAGGCCGCCGAGGGCGAGGGCGAGGAGGACGCGAAGAAGAAGCGCTATCCGCACCAGAAGGCCCCGAAGAACCTGTCCACGGACCAGTTCCTCGAAAAGCTGCGAGAGAACGGCGGAGCCACGCCGGTGGCCGCACGCGAGCATCGCCGCCGCCGCGGACGCGGCAGCAAGGGCGCGGAGGCCGCGTCGGCCCCGGAGGCCTCCCAGGCCCAGCAGGCTCCGCAAGCCCCGCAGGGCTCGCAGCCCTCGCAGCCTTCGCAAGGCTCGCAGCCCTCGCAGGGCCAAAACAGCCAGGCGCCCGAGGCTTCGGCGGGGGAGTAATTGTTAACAGTCACACAATCGTTAAAATTTATGGCGAAAAATCCTCGGAAAAGGCTGTACAAAATTGCTCCACTGTGTTATAATATTTTCAGCCCCGATTAGAAGACCTTTGAACCGTATCCCTCCGGTGGAACCCTACCGATGGCAGGAATCGGCAACAGAGACTATACATCGCACGGGCAACACAATTAGGAGGGTATTTTTCCATGTTCGAAGACAAGACTTTGGTGTGCCGTGAGTGCGGCCAGGAATTCGTGTTTACCGCGTCTGAACAGCAGTTCTACGCCGACAAGGGCTTCCAGAACGAGCCCGGCCGCTGCAAGGCGTGCCGCGACAAGCGCAAGGCGGCCAACGGCGGCTTCAACCGCGCCGATCGCCCGATGTACGACGTGATCTGCGCCGAGTGCGGCAAGCCCACCCAGGTTCCCTTCCAGCCCCGTGGCGATCGCCCGGTGTACTGCCGCGAGTGCTTTGACAAGCAGCGCATGGAGAACCGCTGGTAAGCGACGATAAAAAGCCCCTTCCGAAAGGAAGGGGCTTTTTTGAGTGAGGAGTGAGGAGTGAGGAGTGAGGAGTTGATGGCCGCTGCCTCGCATCCTCCCCGTAGGGGCGGCGTTGCGCCGCCCGCCCTTGCCTCCCCTTTTAAGGGGTTCATACGCTTTCCAACCCCTCGCAAAACCGCGCGGCGGGCGTTTTCATATGTATTCGGATCAGAGCTTGCGCATGAGGCCCAGCGCGACGACGCCGGGGCCGACGTGGCAGGCGATGCTGATGGGCAGCGGGTCGCCGGTGACGGTGAATTCGGGGAAGCGCGCCTGCACCTGCGCGTTCCACACGCGGCCGACGTCCGCGTCGCCGGTGTAGGCGGTGCGCAGCAGCATCGGCATGCCGGCAAAGCGCGTCTCCAGGTCCTTGCGCACGGCCTCGACCATCGTGTGCTGGGCCGCGTGCAGCCCGCGCACCTTCTTGTAGGTGTCCAGCCTGCCGCCCTGAATTTGAAGCACCGGCTTGATGTTCAGCACCGTGCCGATGGCGGCCACGGACGGCGTGATGCGCCCGCCCTTCTTCAGGTACTTCAGGTCGTCCACCGTCAGGTAGATGCTGGCGTCCAGCGCGGTCTCGTCCAGCTTTTGCAGGATCTGTTGTGCGTCGAGGCCCTCGTCGCGCCACTTGATAGCGTCGTACACCGACTGCTTCTGGCTGATGGAGATGCGGCGGTTGTCCGCCACGAACACGCGGTCCGGGTAGTCCTGCGCGAACAGCATCGCGCTCTGGCAGCTGCCGGACAGCGCGGAGGACATGGGGATGTAGATCACCTGGTCGAAGGACTCAAGGGCCTCGTCCCAGCAGCGCGTCACGTCCTCGGGCGCGGGCTGGCTCGTGGCCACGCTCGCGCCCCCGGCAAGGCGCTCGAAGAACTCCGCGTAGTCCATGTTCACGTTTTCCACGTAGCTGCGGCCGTTGACGGTGAACGGCATGGGCATCAGCGAAACGCCGCACGCCGCCGCCTCGCTGGCCGTCATGCCCGAATTGGTGTCGGTGATGATGCCGATTTTGCGCATATTCAAAACCCCTCTGAAAGTTCGGTTATCCATAGGATCGATCTGTTTTATTCTATGGCATTTGTATGGCAAATCAACGCACTTAGCCGGAGTATTGTGTTAAAACCTCTACAGTTTGAACCGGAACAGGTCGAAATCGAGGTCCTCCGACAGCTCAAAGCAGCTGCCGGTCCTGCCGTAGTGCTTCTTGAGGGCGGCGGCGACGTCCTTCGCCATGTCGCGCTTCGGCAGCATCAGGTAGGCCCTGCCGGAGGCGTCCAGCTGGCGCACGGCGAGCTCCACGGCGCTTGAGACGTCGCCCGCGATGTACTCGGGCCGGTTGAAGTAGTAGTTTTTATCCAGGGCCGTGGCCAGCTCGCCCGGGGGCAGGTAGGCCGCGTCCCACGTGCGCGTGCCGCCGAAGCAGGCGTAGGGCACGTTGAAGAACGTGTGCTCCAGCGTGGGCACGTCCTCGATCAGGTCGTCCCAGGACGTGTCCACCACGTACCACAGGCCGTCCAGCCGCACGAGGCTCCAGGCGTGGCCCTTGCTGCCGGAGGCGTCGCGGCTCGTGGGCCCGCCGATCATCTCCACCTCCAGCCCCGCCAGACGCCCCAGCAGCCGGAACGCGTCGCAGTACCCGGCGCAGCGGCACTCGCCGTACTTAAAGAAGCCGTAGGCGTCGCCGCTGTGGGGCGCGAGGATGTCCAGCGTGTACTGGCAGTGGTTGACCACGTAGTCATGGATGGCGAGCTCCTTCTCCCAGTCGGTCATGCCGGGCGCGATGATCTCATCGACGACGGCCCGCGCCTGCTCGGCCACGAACCGCGCCTCGTCGGTGAGCGCGCCCGTGTCGCCGCTCTGCAGCGCGTGCAGCGCCGCTACGCCCGGCTTGAGCTCCACGCGCACGGACGGCGGGTCGGTGTACGAGCGATACTTGGAGAAGTAGTTGCTGAACTTGTCGGTGATGTCCGCGATCTCGCCCTGGCCGACCCCGAGCGAACGCAGCGACACGTTGTCCGCGCCGTTTTCGATCATCCACCAGTAGAGCGCGATCAGCTCTTCCTTCGTGGCGATGTCGGCCTGCGGGGGTTCGACGCCCCCGGCGGGCTCGGCAGTGGGCTCGGGCGTGACCTCGGGCGCGGGTTCGACCGTGGGCGCGGCGGAGGCGGGGCGGAGGCGGTCGGGGCGGGGGAGGGCTCGGGCGGCGTGGGCCTTTCGGGGCGCTTTGTCAGCAGCGAGATCAGCAGGATCAGGAGCAGCAGCGCGGCGAGCAGAACCGCGGCCCACTGGAGCAGCCGCAGGCGGCGCAGGCGGCGGCGACGGTCGCGGTAAAGATATGCGCTGATGCGCTTGCCCTTGCCCATGCCGACACCACCTTTTGAGAGTTGAGAGTTGAGAGTTTAGAGTGGAGAGTGGAGTGTGGAGTGTGGAGTGAACCGTAGGGACGCCATAATTGGCGTCCGTAGCCGCCGTGCGGATGTTGTCAAATAAAATCAAATCCGACAGGATTTGCACCGCAACTCCACTCTAAACTCTCTATACTTACCACATAGTATAACATGACGTCGACCTTCCGCGACACCCGCGCCGCCGGTTGTCACAAAATAGCCCAGTTTCGCGTAAAATAACGGATAAGCGGTTGTTTTTTTCTTCACGCTGTGCTAAAATAGCGGTAATTTGGCGGTGATGGAGAGAGTAACCCGCAGGCGTGTCCCAAGAGAGCGGCCCCATGGCTGGAAGGGCGGCGGACGGCGGCGCGGGCGAAGTTCACTCCGGAGCTCCCTCGCAGAAAGGCATGGCCGATTAGGCGGGGGCGGGTTCATCCCCGTTATCACGATGAGAGACCCGCTTTCGCGGGTGAAATTGGGTGGTACAGCGGAGCAATGCGGCTTCGCCCCTTGGGGCGAGGCCTTTGTTTTGCCCCGAAAAGCGTGAAAACACTGTTTGAGGAGTGAAAATCGGATGGAAAAGATGCTTCGGGAGATTCGCGAGCGCGTGCTCGCCAACATCGAGGAAGCCAAGGCCAGCGCCGCGCTGGAGCAGATCCGCGTGGGCGTGCTGGGCAAGAAGGGCGAGCTGACCGGCCTGCTGCGCGGCATGGGCAAGCTGCCGCCGGAGGAGCGGCCGAAGATGGGCCAGCTGGTGAACGACGTGCGCGCCGCGCTGGAGGAAAAGCTGGAGCAGCGCGCGAAGGAATTGGCCGAGAAGGAGAAGGCCGCGCGCCTGGAGGCGGAGGCCATCGACGTGACGCTGCCGGGCCCCGAGCGCAGCGCCGGTTCGCTGCACCCGATGAACATCGCCCTCCAGAAGATGGTGGACATCTTCGTGGGCATGGGCTACGAGGTGGTGGAGGGCCCGGAGGTGGAGTACGACCACTACAACTTCGAGCTGCTGAACATCCCGAAGAACCACCCCGCCCGCGATGCGCAGGACACGTTCTATGTGAATGACAACATCGTGCTGCGCACCCACACCTCCCCGGTGCAGGCCCGCATCATGACCACCCGCAAGCCGCCCATCCGCGTGATCTGCCCCGGCCGCGTGTACCGCGCCGACGAGGCCGACGCCACGCACAGCCCGGTGTTCCACCAGATGGAGGGCCTCGTGATCGACGAGAACATCACGATGGGCGATCTGAAGGGCACGCTGGACGAGTTTGCCCGCCAGATGTACGGCGAGGGCATTCGCACGCGCTTCCGCCCGTCGTTCTTCCCGTTCACCGAGCCGTCCGCGGAGGTGGACCTGACCTGCGCCAATTGTAAAGGAGAGGGCTGCCGCATGTGCAAGGGCACCGGCTGGATCGAGGTGCTCGGCGCGGGCATGGTGAACCCGAAGGTGCTGGAGATGTGCGGCATCGACAGCAAGAAGTACTCCGGCTTCGCGTTCGGCATGGGCGTGGAGCGCATCGCGCTTCTTAAATACAACATCCCCAACCTGCGCTACCTCTACGAGAACGATCTGAGGTTCCTGACGCAGTACCGGTGATGAGAGTTGAGAGTGGAGAGTTGAGAGTGGAGTTGAAGAATGCCTCGGATGATTCAAAGAAATCCGCAAGGATTTCCACATGATCTAAACTCTGAACTCTGAACTCTAAACTCTGAGATGAATCTCTTTCCGAACAGAAAACGGAGGTTTGATAGATATGAAGGTCCCGATGAAGTGGCTGAAGGAATATGTGGACATTAAAATGCCGGCGGAGGAGTACGCCTCGCGCATGGTGATGACCGGCACCGCCGTCGAGGGCGTGGACAAGACCGGCGAACAGTTTGACAGGGTGGTCGTGGGCTACGTGGTGTCCTGCGTGGATCACCCCAATTCCGACCACCTGCACATCTGCATGGTGGACGTGGGCGAGGAGGAGCCCATCCAGATCATCTGCGGCGCGCCGAACGTGCACGCCGGGATGCGCGTGGCGGCGGCGCTGGACGGCGCGCGCCTGCCCGGAGGCAAAATCAAGAAGGGCAAGATGCGCGGCGAGGTGTCCATGGGCATGCTGTGCTCCGGCCCCGAGCTGGACGTGCCCGCGGGGCTCTACCCGCACATCGGCGACGAGGGCATCCTCGAGATCTTCGAGGACGTGAAGCCCGGCACGGACGTCAAGGAGGTCTTCGGCCTCGGCGACGACGTGATCGACTTCGAGATCCTGGCCAACCGCCCGGACTGCCTGAGCGTCTGGGGCCTGGCGCGGGAGTCGAGCGCCGTGCTCGACGAGCACTTTGTGATGCCGGAGATCGCCGTCGAGGAGACGGGCGCGGGCACGTTCGACGACTACGCGAAGGTGGAGGTCCTCGACCACGAGGCCTGCCCGCGCTACTGCGCGCGCGTGGTGACGGACGTGAAGATCGGCCCAAGCCCCAAGTGGATGCGCGAATACCTGTACGGCGCGGGCGTGCGGCCCATCAACAACATCGTGGACATCACCAACTTCGTGATGCTGGAGACCGGCCATCCGATGCACGCCTTCGACCTGTCCAAGGTGAAGGACCAGACCATCGTCGTGCGCCGCGCCCATCCGGGCGAGCACCTGGTGACGCTGGACGGCAAGGAGCACGTGCTGGACGAGAGCATGCTGGTGATCGCCGACCGTGAGAACGCCACGGGCCTGGCCGGCATCATGGGCGGCGAGGAGTCGGAGATCGTGAGCGACACCGCCAGCGTGCTGTTCGAGTGCGCGGCGTTCGAGCGCGCCAACAACCGCGTCACCGCCCGCAAGCTGGGCATCCGCACCGAGTCCTCCGGCCGCTTCGAGAAGGGCGTCTGCCCCGAGACCACGATGGAGGCGCTGGAGCGCGCCTGCATGCTGGTGAACATGCTGGAGTGCGGCAAGGTGGTCCCCGGCGCGTTCGACTGCTACCCGAACCCCGCCGAGCCGGTGGAGATCGACGCGGAGGTGGCGCGCATCCAGCGCCGCATCGGCGTGGACGTGCCCGCCGAGACGATGGAGGACATCCTCAACCGCCTCTACATCGACACCACGCTCGTGGACGGAAAGCTGCTGCACTGCGAGGTGCCCGCGTTCCGCCAGGACATGGAGACCGAGGCCGACGTGTCCGAGGAAGTGCTGCGGATGTACGGCTACGATCACATCCCCTCCACGCTGATGAACGGCGTGACGATGGCGGGCCACCGGAATGCCGCGACCGCCTTCTCCGACCGCGTGAAGGACGCGCTGGTGGGCATGGGCCTGTATGAGGTGCTGAACTACTCGTTCATCAGCCCCCGCTGGATCGACAACCTGGGCCTGGACGCGGACGATCCGCGCCGCAGCGCCGTCACGCTGCGCAACCCGCTGGGCGAGGACACCAGCGTTATGCGCACGTCGCTCGTGCCCAGCATGCTGAACACCGTGGCCGGCAACCTGAACCGCGGCAACGCCGACGGCAGGCTGTTCGAGCTTTCAAAGGTGTTCGTGCCCGCCGAGAAGGCCGGCGACCTGCCCACCGAGAAGCGCGCGCTGTGCCTGAGCGCGTTCGGCGAGGGCGCGGACTTCTACGCCGTGAAGAACATCGTGGTGTGGCTGCTGGCGAAGTTCGGCGTCACGGCGCAGATCGAGGCCGCGGGCGACAACTACTACCATCCGGGCCGCAAGGCCGTGATGACCGCGAACGGCGTGAAACTGGCCGCGCTGGGCGAGATCCACCCGGACGTGGCGGAGAAGTTCGACATCAAGGGCCGCGTGTACGTGGCCGAGGTCGACCTCGACGCGCTGATGCCCATGGAAGTGGACTTCTACGGCGTCAAGCCCCTGCCGAAGTTCCCCGCCGTCAGCCGCGACATCGCCGTGGTGGCGGACGAGGCCGTCGGCGCGGGCACGATGCTCGACGCCATCAGGAAGGCCGCCGGCAAGACGCTGGAGGACGCCCGGCTGTTCGACATCTACCGCGGCGAAAAGCTGGGCACGGGCAGGAAGTCCGTCGCCTACAGCATCACGCTGCGCGCGCCCGACCGCACCCTGACCGACGAGGAGATCAACGCCACGATGGACAAGGTGCTCAAAGCGCTCAAGGCGTTCGGCGCGGAACTCAGGGCGTAAAAGAGAGTTTAGAGTTGAGAGTGGAGAGCGGAGAGCAGGCCGTAGGGACGCCATAATTGGCGTCCGCGACGGCTGCCGCACATTCCCCGTAGGGGCGGCGTTGCGGCGGAAAGCCCGCCCCTGCGCCTGCCAAAACGAAATAAAAAAAGATCCTTCACTTCGTTCAGGATGACAGCATGACGGGATTCTTTCGGTGTCATCCCGAGCGAAGCGAAGGATCTTGATACTCCTGCCCCGTAGGGGCGGTGGGGCACTTTGACCACCGATTATTCCCGTGCCCGTGTCGGGAACGCCCCATCGGCGCTTCGCGCCACTTTTCCCGCTGCGGTGGGGAAGCTGATGAACCACGATTCGAGGTGATCCCATGATCGACCCAATCTGCCAAGACGTGATCCGCCGCATCGAGGACCCGGACCGCCGGGCCCGGATCGCGCGCGCGATCCTCGAGGCGCTGCCGGACTGGTTCGGCAATGTCGAGGCCCGGGAGGACTACATCGAAAAGAGCCGGGGCTGGCTGTTCCTGGCCGACTTTGACGCGGACGCCCCGGTGGGCTTCCTGTGCCTGAAGCCGACGGGCAGGGACACCGTGGAGCTGGCCGTGATGGGCGTTCTGGCGACGCATCACAGGCAGGGCCGCGGCCGGGCGCTCGTCGAGGCCGCGAAGGATCTGGCGCGGGAGGCGGGCTTCGCGTTCATGCAGGTCAAGACGGTGAAGATGGGCGTCTATGAGAACTACGACCGCACCAACCGCTTCTACCGGGCGATGGGCTTTCGGGAGTTCGAGGTGATCCCCGAGCTCTGGGACGCGGCCAACCCCTGCCAGATCTACGTCATGGCGCTGTGACAGAAGGGACTGTCTCAGAACGAATACCGGCGTATCAACACAGCGTAGGGGCGCCGATGCGGCGCCCGCCCAAGTACAAATCGCATCGTTGTACCCGGCGGGCGGCGCATCGCCGCCCCTACGACTGAATACCCTTCGCCATAGCTAAGCGTTCTGAAACAGCCTCTTCTGTATTTATATTATTAAAGATTCTTCGCTGCGCTCAGAATGACAGGCCGACGTCGCAACGCTGTCATGCTGAGCGGAGGTCAGGCCGACGCCGCAACGCTGTCATGCTGAGCGGAGGTCAGGCCGACGTCGCAACCCTGTCATGCTGAGCGGAGGTCAGGCCGACGCCGCAATGCTGTCATTCCGAGCGGAGGTCAGGCCGACGCCGCAATGCTGTCATTCCGAGCGGAGGTCAGGCCGACGCCGC
>CACYET010000094.1 GCA_902773515.1 uncultured Eubacteriales bacterium
TGGCGCTGAAGCAGTGGATCGACGAGGAGTACGCCGGCGGCCGCCAGACCGCGCTGTCCAACGCCGAGCTGGAGACGAAGATCGAGGCGCTGTCGAACGGGCGCTTCCGCAGACTGTAAGGAGGGTGTCAGAGCATGGATTACAAGACCGTTTCCCTCTCCGACCAGGTGTTTGAGCATCTGGAATCGAATATACTCAGCGGCAAATACCAGCGCGGGGAGATCATCACCGAGCTGCAGCTCTGCTCGGAGCTGGGCGTCAGCCGCACCCCCATCCGCGAGGCGCTGCGCCGACTGTTCCAGGAGCACCTGATCGAGGACACCCCCAGGGGCACGATGGTGCTGGGCATCACGCCCAAGGACTTCAAGGACATGTCGGAGATCCGCCTGCGCATCGAGGACCTCGCCGTGCGCGGCTTCATCAAGTACGGCGACGCCGACAGCCTCAAGGCGCTGAACGAGGCCGTGGACTTCCAGGAGTTCTACCTCGCCCGCGGCGACATCGACCAGCTGAAGGCGCTGGACGGCCGCTTCCACGAGATCATCTACTCCGGCTGCGGCAGCATGATCCTGCGCGACACGCTCTCGCCGCTGCACAAGAAGATCCAGCAGTATCGCCGCAACGCCCTGCGCACGCCCGAGCGGGCCGCGCTGAGCGTGCGCGAGCACCGGGAGATATTGCAGGCCATCCAGCAGCGCGACGCCGACCTGGCCGCCGCGCGGATGAAGAACCACATCGAAAACGCGCTTCAGCGCGGACTGACGGACGGGGAGGGCGCTTGACATGGGCATGACCATCGCGCAAAAGATCATCCAAAACCACCTGGTGTCCGGCGAGATGATCCCGGGACACGAGATCGCGCTGCGCATCGACCAGACATTGACGCAGGACGCCACCGGCACCATGGCCTACCTCGAATTCGAGACCATGGGCATCGACCGCGTGCGCACGGAGCTGTCCGTGGCGTACATCGACCACAACACGCTGCAGTGCGGCTTTGAGAACGCCGACGACCACCGCTACATCCAGACCGTCGCGAAGAAGCACGGCATCCGCTTCTCCCGCCCCGGCAACGGCATCTGCCACCAGGTGCACCTGGAGCGCTTCGGCGTGCCCGGCAAGACGCTGATCGGCTCCGACAGCCACACCCCCACCGGCGGCGGCATCGGCATGCTGGCCTTCGGCGCGGGCGGCATGGACGTGGCCGTGGCGATGGGCGGCGGCGCCTACTACATCACGATGCCGAAGATGTTTAAGGTCAACCTGACCGGCAAGCTGCGCCCGTTCGTCACCGCCAAGGACGTGTCGCTGGAGATCTTGCGCATCCTGTCCGTGAAGGGCGGCGTCGGCGCGATCATCGAGTGGGGCGGCGAAGGCGTGAAGACGCTCTCCGTCCCCGAGCGCGCCACCATCACCAACATGGGCACGGAGCTGGGCGCGACGACCTCCATCTTCCCCTCCGACGACATCACGCGCGACTTCCTGCGCGCCGAGGGCCGGGAGGCGGACTGGTCGGCGCTCGCGAGCGACCCCGACGCCGAGTACGACCGCGTGATCGACATCGACCTCTCGACGCTCGAACCGCTGATCGCCTGCCCCCACAGCCCGGACAACGTGAAGAAGGTGTCCGAGCTGAAGGGCACGAAGGTGGACCAGGTGTGCATCGGCTCCTGCACGAACTCCAGCCTGATGGACATGCTGAAGGTCGCGGCGCTCCTGAAGGGCAGGACCATCGACCCGTCCGTGAGCCTGTCCATCTCCCCCGGCAGCAAGCAGGTGCTTTCGATGCTGGCGGCGTCCGGCGCGCTGAACGACATACTGGCCTCCGGCGCGCGCGTGCTGGAGTGCGCGTGCGGGCCCTGCATCGGCATGGGGTTCAGCCCCAACAGCGCCGGCGTCTCGCTGCGCACGTTCAACCGCAACTTCCTGGGCCGCAGCGGCACCGCCGACGCGGGCGTGCACCTGGTGTCCCCGGAGACCGCCGTGGCCGCCGCGCTGACGGGATATGTCACCGACCCGCGGCTGCTGGGCGAGATGCCCGCGATCGAAATGCCCGAGGCGTTCAAGATCGACGACAGCGCCGTGATCCTTCCCGCCTCGCCCGACGAGGCGAAGGACGTTCAGGTCGTGCGCGGGCCGAACATCAAGCCGTTCCCGCAGAGCAGGGCCGTGGGCGACGCGATCGAAGCGCCGCTGACGCTGAAGGTGGGCGACAACATCACCACCGACCACATCATGCCCGCGGGCGCGAAGATCCTGCCCTACCGCAGCAACATCCCGCACCTGTCGCAGTTCTGCTTCGGCGTGTGCGACGCGACGTTCCCCGAGCGCGCGAAGGCCGCCGGAGAGAGCATCGTGGTGGGCGGCGGCAACTACGGCCAGGGCTCCTCGCGCGAGCACGCCGCACTGGTGCCGATGTACCTGGGCGTGCGGGCCGTGATCGCCAAGAGCTTCGCCCGCATCCACGTGGCGAACCTGATCAACGCCGGCATACTGCCGCTGACGTTCGTGAACCCCGACGACTACGACGCGCTCACCCAGGGCGACCGGCTGGCCCTGCGCGGCATCCACGCCGGCATGGACTCCGGGACGATCACGCTGGAGGATGTGACCACCGGCAAGTCCTTCCCCCTCGCCTGCGACTTCACCGAACGGCAGAAGGAAATGCTCAAGGCGGGCGGACTGCTGGCGTATACCGCGAGGCACTGACGCTTTTCTTAAATGCCAGCAACCATTTCGATCCTCATGTGAGCGCGGACAATTATCCGACAGATTCTTCGACTGCGCTTCGCCTCCGGCTTCGCTTCGCTCAGAATGACAGCGCCACGCCTCGTTGTCATCCTGAGCGAAGCGCAAGCGAAGTCGAAGGATCTGTACGATATGATCTGTACCGCACGACAGCATAACCGCCGACAAACCATATGCACAGGAGGCATAAGTCATGAATCAGTATATCGATTCCGCCGTCAACCACTACCGCGCGCTGCTCGAGGAGCAGATGGCGCGGGTGGACGCCATGAACCACGCCGCCCCGCCCAAGGACTTCACCGCCCTGCCCGTCGTCACGATCGGCGTGATCGACGGAGACGGCATCGGCCCGATCATCTCCGAACAGACCACCCGCGTGCTGGAAGCGCTCCTGAAGGACGAGCTGGTCGCGGGCAGCATCGTGATGAAGCACATCGAGGGCCTGACCATCGAAAACCGCCTGGCGAAGGGCCAGGCCGTGCCCGACGACGTGCTGGAGGCGGTCAAGCAGTGCGACGTGCTGCTGAAGGGCCCCACCGAGACGCCCAAGGGCGGCACGATGGGCAGCGCCAACGTGCGCCTGCGCCAGGCGCTGGACCTGTACGCCAACGTGCGGCCCGTGTCCGTTCCGGAAAAGGGCATCGACTGGACCTTCTTCCGCGAGAACACCGAGGGTGAGTACGTGCTGGGCGGCAAGGGCATCGAGATCCCCGGCGCGCTGACGATGGACTTCAAGGTCGCCACCGAGCCGGGCACGCGCCGCATCGCGCGCATGGCCTTCGAGTACGCGAAGAACAACGGCAAGGACATGGTGGCCATCGTCACCAAGGCCAACGTCATCAAGAAGACCGACGGGCGCTTCTCCGAGATCTGCCACGAGGTGGCCGAGGGCTATCCCGGCATCGCCGCCGAGGACTGGTACGCCGACATCGTGACCGCCAAGCTGGTGGACGAGCGCGTGCGCACGCGCTTTGAGGTGTTCGTGCTGCCGAACCTGTACGGCGACATCATCACCGACGAGGCCGCGCAGCTGCAGGGCGGCGTCGGCACCGCCGGCAGCGCCAACCTGGGCGACCAGTACGCGATGTTCGAGGCGATCCACGGCTCCGCGCCGCGGATGATCGAGACGGGCCGCGGCGCGCTCGCCAACCCGTCCAGCCTGCTGCGCGCGGCGAGCATGATGCTGAGGCACATCGCCCGCTATGACAAGGCCGACGCGCTGGACGCCGCGCTGGACGCCGTGCCCCACAACGGCGACACCGCCGTGGGCTTCGCGGACCGACTGATCGCGGCGATCGAGGGCTGACGATACAAATGCGACCCTGTAGGGGTGGCAGTGAATATTCAATGAATATTTATGCGCTTTTAACTTGCATATCGGCCTGTTAGAGCGTATAATATACACATATCCATGAATGAACCGAGGAACCGACCATGACGAGGGTGTTTATCGACGGCAGCGCCGGGACCACCGGCCTGCGCATCCGCGAGCGGCTTTCGGCGCGGAGCGACATCGAGCTGATCCTGCTCGACGAGGCCGTGCGCAAGGAGCCCGCCGCGCGGCGCGACGCGCTGAACGCGGCGGACATCGCGTTTCTGTGCCTGCCGGACGACGCGGCCCGCGCGGCCGTGGCGCTGGCGGAGGGCAGCGCCGTGCGCATCATCGACACCTCCACCGCCCACCGCACCGCCCCTGGCTGGGCCTACGGCATGCCGGAGCTGGCGGGCCAGCGCGCCCGCGTCGCGTCGAGCAATCGCGTCGCCAACCCGGGCTGCCACGCCAGCGGGTTCATCGCGCTCGTCGCGCCGCTGGTGCGCTCGGGCGTCCTGGCGAGGGACGCGAAGCTCACGTGCTTCTCCCTCACCGGCTACTCCGGCGGCGGCAAGAAGATGATCGCCGAGTACGAGGGCGATGAGCGCAGCCCGCTGCTGGACGCGCCGCGGCAGTACGGCCTTTCGCAGGCGCACAAGCACCTGCCCGAGATGGCGGCGGTGTGCGGCCTGGACAGCCCGCCCGTTTTCTGCCCCATCGTGGCCGACTTCTACAGCGGCATGGAGGTGTCCGTCCCCCTGTTCGGCGAGTGGGTCGAGGGCGGCCTGGCGCGCGTGCGGGAAGTGCTGCGCGACGCCTATCCCGGCCCGGTGATCCGCTTCGCGGAGAGCGCCGGCGAGGGCGGCTTCCTGTCCGCCGGGGCGTTCTCCGGCCGCGACGACATGGAGGTATCCGTCGCCGGGAGCGACGCGCGCATGGTGCTCACCGCCCGCTTTGACAACCTCGGCAAGGGCGCGTCCGGCGCGGCCATCCAGAACATGAACCTGCTGATGGGCGTGGAAGAAACCAAAGGACTGGTGATCGGATCGCATGAATGAGGTCAACATCCTGCCGATGCGGGAGGCGGACTACGACGAGGTGCGGGCGCTGTGGATGACGATCCGCGGCTTCGGCATACGCGCGCTGGACGACTCCCGCGAGGACGTGGCGCGCTTCATTCGCCGCAACCCCACCACCAGCGTGGTGGCGCGGCTGGACGGCCGCGTGGTCGGCTCGATCCTCTGCGGCTCGGACGGGCGGCAGGGCGCGCTCTACCACGTCTGCGTCGCCCGGGAATACCGGCGGCGCGGCATCGGCACGCGCATGGTGGGCTATTGCATGGAGCGTCTGCGCGAGATGGGCATCAACAAGGTGGCCCTCATCGCATTCGCGAACAACGACGTCGGAAACGCCTTCTGGCGGCGCATCGGCTGGAAGCCCTGCGATGTGAACTATTACGAGTTCGCGCTGAACGCGGACAACATCACGCAATTCATAGGAGCGGACAATGAAGATCAGTAGCATTTCCGGCGGCGTCACGGCCCCGGCGGGCTTTCAGGCCGCCTGTTGCGCGGCGGGCATCAAGTACAAGGGCCGGGTGGACATGGCGATGCTCTGTTCCGCCGAGCCCTGCGCCGTCGCAGGCGTGTTCACCAGCAACGTGGTGAAGGCCGCGCCGGTGGTGTGGGATCGAAACATCGTGCAAAACGTCAAAAGGGCCCAGGCGGTGGTGGTCAACGCCGGCATCGCCAACGCGGCCACGGGCCCGGCGGGCATGGCGACGTGCGAGCAGACCGCGGCGCACGCCGCGAAGGCGCTGGGCATCCCGGCCCAGTACGTGCTGCTGGGCTCCACCGGCGTCATCGGCCCCGTGCTGCCCATGGACCGCATCGCCGCGGGCATCGACGCCATGGCGGGCGCGCTGTCGGACACCGCCGAGGCGGGCACCGCCGCCAGCCGCGCCATCATGACCACCGACACCGTCAACAAGGAGTGCGCCGTGCGCTTCGAGCTGCCCGCCGCCAACGGCGCGGGCACGGTGACCGTGACGCTGGGCGGCATGAGTAAGGGCTCGGGCATGATCCACCCCAACATGTGCACGATGCTCGCCTACCTCACCACCGACTGCGCCATCGACCAGGCGCTCATGCAGCGCGCCGTGGAGGACGTGGTGAAGGACACCTTCAACATGATCTCCGTCGACGGCGACACCAGCACGAACGACACGCTGCTGGTGCTGGCCAATGGCCGGGCGGGCAACGCGCCCATCTGCGAAGAGGGCGAAGGCTACGCGCAGTTCCGCGAGGCGCTTTTCACCGTCTGCCGGACGCTGGCGATCAAGATGGCGGGCGACGGCGAGGGCGCGACGCGGCTGATGGAGATGCGGGTGTACAACATGGACACGAAGGAAAACGCCCGCAAGCTGGCGCGCTCGGTGATCGCCTCCAGCCTGGTGAAGGCGATGGTGTTCGGCCGGGACGCCAACTGCGGCCGGATCCTCTGCGCGATGGGCTACGCCGGCGTGGACTTCGATCCCGCCGTGATCGAGCTGTACCTCCTCGGCCGGGAGCAGACGCTATGCTTCTACCGCGACGGCTGCGTGCAGGCCTTCGACGAGGACGCGGCGCTGGCGATCCTCTCTGAGAAGGAAGTGCGCTTTGGCTGCGACATGCGCATGGGCGATCAGGAGGCCACCGCCTGGGGCTGCGATCTGACCTACGACTACGTGAAGATCAACGGGGATTACAGGTCATAGCCTTCCCCTTTGGGGAAGGTGGATCGCCGCAAGGCGGCGAGACGGATGAGGTCGCC
>CACYET010000095.1 GCA_902773515.1 uncultured Eubacteriales bacterium
TGAAAAAGATACTTATCACTTTACTCCCAGCACTATCGTATGTGTGCCCGACTCTGCCGGACTGCTGAAATGCAAAGCACGGACGGAGAGCGGACATCAGGAGAGCTATTACCTGCGTAAGGTCACAGAGCGTAACGACGATTAACAGTTTATCAACCTAGACTATGGCACAAAACAAAAGCAACGGCATATCACTGGCTAACATCATTGCCACCATCGGCATCGTGATACTGCTGGTATTCCTTTTCCTGGGATATTTCTATTCTGGCGACAACCTCGGCATCGCCATACTGAAGGTCGGCCCGGCGCTGACCTACGGCCTGCGCGAGGCGCTGTTCGCGCTGAGTTGCATGGAGCGCGAGCTGGTGCCGGAAGAGGAGCAGGCCCGCTTCCCCGAGGCATTGGAGCGCGCGATGCTGGCCGACCCCGGCAACTGGAAGAAGCACTACCACGGCGACGAACACGCGCTGTGGCTGGCGCGGCGCTACAGCTTTTCCGACCGCGCGCGCTACTACATTGGCCAGAGCGAGGTGCAGGCCGCGATGGAAAAGCTGTTCGCGAACCTGCGCAAATACCCGATCCCGATGAACATGCTGCACCAGTACATGCCCTGCCAGTTCGACGCCATCCGCGCCGGCGAGCTGGACGGCGACCCCCGCGCGCTGGCCCTCTACGGCGTCACGCGCTTCATGGCCGACTACGAATACGCGACGACCTAAGGAGGTAACCCCATGCCCCTGATGACTTCTGAAAAAATGCTGCTGGACGCCCAGAAGCGCGGCTACGCGGTGGGCGCGTTCAACTGTGAGAACATGGAGATGGTGAAGGCCATCATCGCCGCGGCGGAGGCGCTGCGCGCGCCGGTGATGCTGCAGACCACCCCCTCCACCATCCGCTACACCTGGCCGTGCAGGCCATCGGCGCGGGCTATACGTCGGTGATGATCGACGGCTCGAAGCTGCCGTTTGACGAGAACGTCGCCGTCAGCAAGCGCGTGGCGGACGTCGCCCGCGCCGTCGGCATCCCCTGCGAGGCCGAGCTGGGCAAGGTGGGCGGCAAGGAGGACGACCTCGTGGCCGAGGCCGACACCAACACCGACCCGGACCAGGCCAGGGAATTCGTGGAGCGCACCGGCGTCACCAGCCTGGCCGTCGCCATCGGCACGGCCCACGGCTTCTACGTGGGCACGCCCGTGCTGGACAAGGCGCGCCTTTCCGAGATCCGCAAGGTGGTGGACATCCCACTGGTGCTGCACGGCGCGTCCGGCCTGACGGACGAGGACGTGCGCGACTGCGTGGCCCTCGGCATCTGCAAGGTGAACTTCGCTACCGAGCTTCGCAAGGCCTTCACCGACGCCTGCCGCGAATTGGCCGCGGACGACCCCAAGGCGTTTGACCCCAAGGCGTTCGGCAAGGCGGGCATGGCCGCCGTGCAGGAATTGGTGATGAACCGCATGAAGGTGTGCGGCTGCGACGGCAAGGCCGACGGGATCGCCTGACCGGGTCGCCCGGGGCGGTTCCCGGCCAAAACCAATCATGACCACCGGCTAGGCCGGTGGTCATGATTGTATCAGCGCGCGATCAGAGAACCCCGCCCTGGGGCACGCCCGTCCTGAGCGCAGGCAGAGGGCGCTCGGAGAGGCTGACCGGGGAGGTGACCGTCATCGTGCAGAGCTGCATCTTCTTGCGCAGGTAGTCCATCAGGCGCTCCTGAACCAGCAATTGCATATTGAAAATATCCTCGTTGCCGGCGGCGACATACTCCTTGACCACCTGGTAGTACAGGTAGAAGTATTCGGTGCCCACGTTGAACTTGTTGATGCCCATCGTGAAGGCCTTTTCCAGCTGGTCGTCCGGCACGCCGCTGCCGCCGTGCAGCACGAGGGGCGTTTCGACCGCGGCGTCGATGGCCTGCAGGCGCTCAAGATCGAGCTTCGGGGTCTTCTTGTAGAAGCCGTGGGCCGTGCCGATGGCGATCGCGAGCGAATCGCACAGGCTCTCCTCGCAGAAGCGCGCCGCCACATCCACCTTGGTGTACAGGTCCAGGTCGTCCTGATCGGTCTCCGTCGCGGCAAAGCCCACATGGCCCAGCTCCGCTTCCACGTCCGCGCCCATCGCGTGGGCAACGCGGGCGACCGCGCGGGTGTTGCGCACATTGTCGTCGTAGGAAAGCATGGAGCCGTCGTACATGACCGACGGGAAACCGGCCTTGAGGCAGCGCATGATGAAATCATAATCGCTGCAGTGGTCCAGGTGGAAGCTGACGGGCACCTTCACCCTGCTCGCCTCTTCGATGCACATCTTCGCGTAGACCTCCGGCGTGCCCCATCCCCAGAGCGCGGCGTGGCGGGGGTCCAGCATCACCAGCGCGGGCTTGTTCAGCTCCTCCGCCACGGTGAACACCGAGTGGATCATATTGAAGTCCGAGCTGTTGAAGGCGATGACCGATGTTTTGGCCTTGTCCGCCATCTTCAGGATTTCGCTGACTCTAACCAGTCCCATAGTTTATCTCCTCTCTTCTCATCGCCGCCCGCGGGGCGGCTTCTCTCATTTGGAAAGGCCCCGGTACAGGCCGCCCATCAGCACCGACACGGACACCGCGCCCGGGTCGGGCCAGCCCAGCGCGCTCTCGCGGAAGCCCTTGGAGCGGCCGAGCCTGGGCAGCATGTCCTTCGAGCGCTCCACGCCCTCCAGCGCGCCCTCCTCGGCGGCCTTCAGGATGCGGTCGATGTCCCGCGTTTGCAGGAGCGCCTCTTGCATGCGCTCCTTCGCGGGCAGCAGCGCGTCCACCATGGTCTTGTCGCCGGCCCTGGCCTTGCCTCGGCGAACGACGGCGTCGATGCCGCCGCACAGGAAGGCGCACATGTCGCCGCCGTCCAGGCTGTCGAGGCCCCGTATCGACTCCAGGCCCCCGATCAGCAGCGTGCCGAACAGCACGCCGGAGGACCCGCCCATGCTCTTCACCAGGCACAGCCCGCAGGCGTGGAACAGCGCGTAGGGCGTCTCGTAGTCCGTCTGCGCCAGCAGCTTCCTGATGGCCGTAAAGCCGGTCTTCATGCCGATGCCGTGGTCGCCGTCGCCGATGACCATGTCGATGCGCGTCAGCTCCGGCTCGGCGGCGACGATGGCGTCCGCCGCGGCGATCATCGCTTTCTTCAGCGCGGGGGTATCAGCCCTGTTCATGCTCTCTCACTTCCCATTATTGCAGTAATTCATCCGCGAACAGCACGGTGCACTCGCTCGTCAGCCAGTCGTAGTCGTAGTCCTTCATGCGGGTGTCCGTGATCACGCAGTCGCAGCGCTCGCTCAGCCTGGCCATGTAGACCTTGCCGAACTTGTTGTGGTCCGCCAGCACGATGGACTGGCGCGAGGCCTTCATCATGCCGCACTTCAAATCGATCTCGATCAGCCTCGGAAAAGAAAACCCGAAGGACTGGTCGATGCCGTTGATGCCGATGAAGCACTTGTCCGCCCGCATGTTGCGGATCGACTCCGTGGCCAGCGTGCCCTCCACGTGCCCCATGCGGTAGTTCACCTCGCCGCCCAGTATGATCACCGACACGCTGGGACAGTCCTTCATCGCATTCAGCACCGTCAGCGAGGGCGTGATGATGTACAGCCTCTTTTCGCTCTGCTGGGCGATGATCCGCGCCAGCTCGTTCACGGTGGACGAGCCGTCCAGGAAGACGGCGTCCTTGTCGTTGATCATGTCGTAGGCGACCTGGGCGATCCGGCGCTTTTCCTCCACGTGCCTGCGGTTTCGAATCATCTCCGGCGCGGAGATCTCCTCCGCGACGGGCTGCACCGAGATCGCGCCGCCGTGCGTGCGCTGCAGGCGCTTTTCCTTGGAAAGCAGCTCCAGGTCGCGCCGGACGGTCACCTCGCTGACGTCCAGCAGCTGGCTCAGCTGGGAGACGCGCACGGCGCCCCGCTCGTTCACCAGGTCGCAGATGCGCTGCAGGCGTTCATTGGAAAACATGGAACCCCTCCTCGGCCCGCTACAACAGGAAGCCGTCCCCGCAGAGCGTCCCCTCCAGATAGGGCTGAAGCTCCCCGTCGGCGCACAGCAGCGTGACGGTGTAGCCGTAGCTGTCCGTGACCTGCTGGTAGCCGCCCACGGCCATCCTGGCGTCACATGTCCGCCGGGCCAGGGCCTCGCTCAGGCAGCCCGCCATCACAAAGCTGTCGGAATAGCTGGTCAGGCGCATGCGGTTCACCATCATGAATACCCGCTCGCCCGCCCGGGGCTTCACATCGTCCCAGAGCAGCCGTATGGTCTCCTCGGCGGTATCGGCCACGTTGGCGTCCTCTCTCGTCTGAAAGCCCGGCTCGCCGGAGATGCCGTTGCCGTAGGACACCAGGTTCTTCTCCGGCTGCACCGCCACGCACAGCGTGCTGGTGCGCTCGATGGCCTTGCGGGCCAGCCGGGCGACCTCCTCCAGGGATGCGCCCTGCCGCGCGGCCTCGGCGCAGATCTTGATCGGATACGCGATGCCGATGCGCCCGCCGCGGTTCTCCCGGGGCTCGCCGATGGCCATGCCCATGTCGTCGCAGCAGAGCGCCTGCTCCACTCGAAAGCCGTCCAGCTGCAAGAGCTCCGCGGCCATGTCGTTGTTCAGGTAGTCGCCCATGAAGTTGTTGTACAGCAGCAGTATCCCCTTCTCGCTGGCCAACGCCTTGCCCGTCTCGTAGAGGGCGTAGGCGCTCGGCGCGGCGTAGGGCGGCCCGACGACCGCCGCGTCCGCCATGCCCTCGCCGACGAAGCCCGGGATGAAGGGCCCGTTCGAGCCCCCGCCGCTGATGACGATCGCCACGCGCCCGGGCGTCGGCGCGCGCTTCATCAGCACCGCGCTGGGCTCCTGGCCCTCCAGCGTCCGCCAGCGCTCCGGGAACGCCTGCGCCATGGCGCGGAACCAGCGCGGGCAATAGTCCTCCCTCGTCTCGGCAAACCAATGCATTTGCTCACCTCATCGTTCTATGGCGTGCCCGCCGAAGCGGGAGATCAGTTCTTTTTCTTCTTCTGCGCCATGTCCAGTATGACGGCGAAGAGGATGATGGAGCCGATGACGACCTTCTGCCAGTAGGAGTTGATGTGCAGCAGGTTCATGCCGTTGTTGATGACGGCGATGACCGCCACGCCGAACATCGCGCGGCCGACCGAGCCGCTGCCGCCCGTCAGGGACGTGCCGCCCAGCACCGTCGCGGCGATGGCGTACATCTCGTAGCCATCGCAGGCCGCGGGCTGGCCGGAACAGAGCTTCGAGGCGTTCAGGACGCCCGCCAGCGCCGCCATCACGGAGCAGATCACGTGGCCGAGGAACACCGTCTTCTTGGTGTTGACGCCGGCCAGGTGGGCCACCTGCTGGTTGGAACCGGTGGCGTACACGTGGCGGCCGAACACGGTCTTGCTCAGCAGGATGTGCATGATGACGACCATGATGATGACGAAGATGGTGATGTTCGGGATCCAGCCGTTAGGCTGGTTTTCAGTGGTCAGCCAGCGGCCCGCGCCCACGAAGCTGTAGGTCTTCGGGATGCCGGAGACGGCCGTGCCGCCGGAGAAGATGAAGCTCAGGCCGCGGCCGATGGTCTGCATGGCCAGGGTCGCGATCATCGGCACGACGTTCATATTGCTGATCATGAAGCCGTTGAACGAGCCGCAGACCAGGCCCACCAGCAGCGCCGGGAAGATGATGATGAATATGGAGCCAAAGGAGGAAAGGTTGGGGATCTTCGTGGCGATCAGCGTGCTGACGACGCCGGCCAGCGCCGCCACCGAGCCGACGGAGATATCGATGCCGCCGAGTATGATGACGTAGGTCAGGCCCGCGGACAGCATCGCGTTGATGGCCATCTGGGTCGTCAGGTTGACGATATTCGCCATGGAGAAGAACTTGCCGCCGGTGCCCAGACCGAAGCCCAGTACCAGGCCGATCAGGATCACGACCACCATGTTCTTCATCAGAAAAGTCTTCGCGTCAAATCGCTTGGCGTGCGTGTTTTGTTCTGCCATTGTTTACACCTCTCTACAATCAATTGCAGGATAGCTTGGCGATCATTCCGTCTGGCTCGCCAGGTACATGATCTTCTGTTCGGTCGCTTCCTCGCGACTCAGCTCGCCGGTCACGCGGCCCTCGCACATCACGATGATGCGGTCGCTGACGCCCAGCACCTCCGGCAGCTCCGAGGACACCATCACGATGGTGCCGCCCCTGTCGACAAACTCGTTCATCAGGGTGTAGAACTCCGACTTGGCATTGACGTCGATGCCGCGCGTGGGCTCGTCCAGGATCAGGATCTCCGATTCGGCGATCAGCCACTTGGCCAGCACGACCTTCTGCTGGTTGCCGCCGGACAGGTTGCCGATGATGGTATTGATGCTGGGCGTCTTGACACGCAGCGTGTTCACGTACTCCTGGCTCACCTTGTCGATCCACTTCTGGTCGGCAAAGCCGATGCCCTTCATGTGGTAGATGAGGCTGGGCAGAACCTCGTTGTCCTTGATCATGGCCTTCAGCATGAGGCCGGTGGTGCGGCGGTCCTCGGTGACCATGCCGATCTTGTTGGCGATGGCATCCTTGGGGCTCTTGAAGTGGACCTCCTTGCCGCGGACGAACACCTTGCCGCTGTCGGCCTTGCGCGCGCCGAAGATGGTCTCCATCGTCTCGGTGCGGCCGGCGCCCACCAGGCCCGCGATGCCCAGGATCTCGCCCTTGTACGCGGTGAAGGAGATGTCCTTGAACTGGCGGCCGTGGCTGAGGTGCTCCACGCGCAGGGTCTCCTCGCCACGAGTGTGCTCGGTGTGCACAAAGTAGTCGTTGATCTCGCGGCCCACCATGCTGGCCACCAGGTCGTGCTCGTTGATGTCCTTGATCAGGTCCGTGCGCACGAAGCAGCCGTCGCGCAGCACCGTGGCGCGGTCGCAGATCTCGAAGATCTCCTTCATGCGGTGGCTGATGTAGGCGATGGCGACGCCCTTGTCGCGCAGTATGCGGATCTGCTCGAACAGCGCCGTGATCTCATGCTCGGAGAGGGACGAGGTCGGCTCGTCCATGATCACCACGCGCGCATTCTTGTTGATGACGCGGGCGATCTCCACCATCTGCTGCTGGGCCGCGGTCAGATCGCCGGCCACGTCGGTGGGCCGGATGATCGCTTCCATCTTCATCTGCTTGAGAAGCTCCAGCGCCCGCGCGTTCATGGTGCGGTTGTCGAGGAAGATGCCGTTGGTCTTCTCCTCGCCCAGGAAGATGTTTTCGGCCACGGTCAGGTCCTTGGCGATGCTCAACTCCTGGTGGATGACCGAGATGCCCTTGTCCATGGCGTCCCTGGGGCCCTTGAATTCGATTTTCTGTCCGTCCAGCAGCACGTCGCCCTCGGTGGCGGTGTAGACGCCGGAGAGGATTTTGATCAGCGTGGACTTTCCCGCGCCGTTCTCGCCCATCAGGGCGTGCACCTCACCGGGGTAGAGATCCACCGATACGTCTGACAGGGCTCTGACGCCCGG
>CACYET010000096.1 GCA_902773515.1 uncultured Eubacteriales bacterium
TTCGAGCCGGAGCAGCGCTTCGAGAACCCCGACGGCACCGAGATCATATTCGACCGCGACTACCTGGGCGAGCACCGCGGGCTGTCCGCCCTGCCGGGGCCGTTTGCCGAGGGCAAGGCCGAGCGCGCCGTGTGGTGAGGATAGAACAGACTTCGGGCTGATTCCCGCATGGATGGGAGTCAGCCCGAAGCACATGAGCGATAGGGAGAGGATGAAATGAAGAAGCTGCTCGTCGACATCGTCCAGCTCGCGGACGAACACCGCGCGGCGATCCGCGACGCGGCGCGGCGGCACGGATACGAAGCGCGCTTCACCGACGGGGATGCGGCGCGCGCGCGGGCGGAGGCCGCGGACGCCGAGATCATCTTCGGCCCGAACCCCGACCTGCCGGGCGTCGCCTCAAATCTCCGGTGGCTTTGCGTGCCCAGCGCCGGGGTGGAGGCGTACCTGCCCCGCGAGCGCTACGCCAATCCGTCCGCCGTGCTGACGAACGCCTCCGGGGCCTACGGTGTGACGATCGCCGAGCACATCGTAATGGTGACGCTGGAGATGATGCGGCGGCAGCCGGAGTACGCGCGGGTCGTGGCCCGGCGCGGCTGGCGGCGGGATCTGCCGATCCGTTCCATCCGCGGCAGCCGCGTCACGCTGCTGGGCACGGGCGACATCGGGCGCGAGGCCGCGCTGCGCCTGAGGGCGTTCGGCCCGGAGAGCATCGTGGGCGTGAACCGGTCGGGGCGCGCGAGGGAAGGCCTCTTCGACCGGGTCCTGAAGGTGTCCGGGCTGGACGAAATTCTGCCGCGGACCGACCTGCTGGTGATGTCGCTGCCGGACACGCGCGAATCGGCAGGCCTGATGGACGCGCGGCGGCTCGCGCTCTTGCCGGAGGACGCCTTTCTGGTGAACGTGGGGCGGGGGAGCACGATCGACCAAAAGGCGCTCGTCGCGCTGATGCGCGGGGGCCGGCTGTCGGGCGCGGCGCTGGACGTGTTCGCCGAGGAGCCGCTGCCGCCGGAGGACGACGTCTGGGACTGCCCCCGGCTGCTCGTCACGCCACATGTTGCCGGGAATATGACCCTGCGCTACACGCTGGATCGCATTGTTGATATGTTTTTGGAGGATTTTGAGAATTACTGCGAGGGCCGACCGCTGCTTCAAGAGGTCGACCGCGAGCGGGGTTACTGATATGGTCAGTCTCCCATGCTCACGTAGAGCGCCTTCATGCTGGATTCGATGTGGGTTTGGATGGCTGCCTGGACGCGCTCGGCGTCGTGGCTCTTGAGCGCCTCGGTGATCGCCGCGTGCTCCACCAGCGTGCTGCGATGGCGCTCCAGGGCCAGGGCCCGCTTTTCGCTGGCGTCGTGCTCGCGGAGCAGGTGGTGGGGCATGAACACGTACATGAACCGCTCGTACTGGCAGATGAGGGAAAAGATGTTCACGTATTCCATGGGGGCCTTGTGAAAGGCGATGTCGTCCTGCCAGAACTGGCTGAGGCTGTAGGCCCCGTCGTCCTCCAACAGGTGCTGCTGGCGGTACAGGGCGTCCTCCATGCGCTCGACGGCGGCGCGCGCCGCGGCGTCGGGGTAGTGGCGGGCTACGATGCCCGCGCAGTAGCCCTCGATCATCATGCGCACGTGGAAGGCCTCGACGATGTCGGCCTGCGAGGGCGTGTGCAGCGTAAAGCCGCGGTTGGGCAGGATGTCTATGTAGCGCTCCTGCGCCAGGCGATTCAGCGCGTCGCGCATCGGCGTGCGCGAGATGGAGAGCTGGGCGGCCAGCTTGGTTTCGCTGTAGACCCGGTCAAAATCCAGCTCGCTGGCGTAGATCATCTTGCGAAGGTGCTCGTAGGCAATCACGTTCAGGGCCTTGTATTCGGACATGTGCGGCCACTCCTGCTCATTGGTAAGGTGTTTGATAAAAGTATAACACGGTTTCGCGGCCGCTTCAAGGCAGTTTCTGCGCATGTTTTGGATATGGCGAGGTTAAATGGAAAACCCATGAAGGCCGGATGCGAAATGTTAATCCCCTGCGGCCCGTAAAATGGCGAGAACAGTCAAATTTGCGTATTTATTTTATAAGGGTTTGCACATATAATTAAAAGTATAAATCCGGTATTGACAGGGAAACGCCTGGAATCTATACTATAGTTGAATACCGGTATACCGGTTTAACCAAATGGGGCGATTTCACAGGAAGGTGGGTGCGGATGCGTGAATGTCAGGGATAAGGTCGTCATGATTACCGGCGCCGCCGGGGGCCTGGGCAGCGAGATGGCGCGGCTGCTGTGCGCGAACGGGGCGAAGGTGTACATACTGGATCTGGACGCCGAAAAGGGCCGGGCGACGGCGGAGGACATCGCCGGGCGCGGCGGCTTCGCGCGGTTCATCCGCACGGATGTCACCAGCGAGGCCGACTGGCAGGCGGCGGTGGCGTGCGCCGTGGAGGAATGCGGGCGGCTGGACGTGCTGGTGAACAACGCCGGGATCAACATCCGCAAGCCCGTGGAGGAGATGAGCATCGACGAGTGGTGCACCATGATGAAGGTGAACACCGGCTCCACGTTCCTGGGTTGCAAGTACGCCATCCCCGTGATGCGCGGGCAGGGCGGCGGCGCGATCATCAACACCTCCTCCGTGTGCGGGCTGGTCGGCCACAAGTACACGCCCGAGGCTTACACGGCCTCCAAGGGCGCGGTGACGATGCTGACAAAGGCCATCGCCTCGCGCTACGGCAAGGACGGCATCCGCTGCAACTCCATCCATCCCAGCACCGTGGACACGCCGCTCGTGCGCGAGAGGCTGCAGGACGCGCAGTTCCGCGCGGAGCGCGTGGGCGAGGTGCCGCTGGGCCGACTGGCCACGGCCAGCGACGTGGCCAACGCCGTGCTCTATCTGGCCAGCGACGAGGCGTCGTTCATCAACGGCGCGGCGCTGCCCATCGACGGCGGCGTGACGGCATACTGAATCGGAGGGGGAATCCTTCCCCCTCCGAGACCACCCCCTCGGATTTGCCTGAACACCTTCGGCGTTCCGGGCGGCAAATCCGCAAGGTATGAATTCTGCGGCGCAGAATTACATTCCGTCCCGGCGCACATGTCGCCGGGAACGGATTGAAAATCAGAGGGGCTTTGCCCCTCCGATACCTCCCCAAAGGAAGTCGGGAGCGAATGCAACAGAATAGGAGTGTTTCGTATGAGTTATAGCGAACAGGAGATTCGCGATCTCAGGAGGATTGCCGCCACGCTGCGCGGCAACCTGATCGAGATGATCCCGCCGGGCAAGGTGGGACACTTGGGCGGCAGCAGCTCCATCATGGACGTCGTCGCCGCGCTGTACTTCAGGCACATGAAGGTCTTTGCCGACCCGAAGGACGCGCGCCGCGACCGCTGCGTGTTCTCCAAGGGGCACGCGGTTCTGGCGCAGTACGCCGCGTTCGCGGAGCTGGGCTACGTCACGCGCGAGGACCTGCACCGGGTCAAGACGCTGGACGGCACCCTGCAGGGCCACCCGGACATGGACCACACCCCCGGCATCGAGGCCGTCACCGGCTCGCTGGGTCAGGGATTGAGCGTGTCGCTGGGCATGGCGCTGGGGCTGCGGCTGGACGGCGACGACGCGCGCGTGTTCTGCGTGATCGGCGACGGCGAGCTGGACGAGGGCCAGATCTGGGAGGCCGCCATGGCCGCCGCGGCTTACGGGGCGGACAACCTCGTCGCCATCGTCGATTCCAACAAGGTGCAGGCCACGGACGCGACCGAGAAGGTGCTGCCCGTCGGTAGGCTTAAGCAGAAGTGGGAGGCCTTCGGCTGGAACGCCGTCGAGATCGACGGCCACGACTTCGCGCAGATCCTGGATGCGCTGGACGCCGCGAAGGCCTGCAAGGGAAGGCCCACCGCCATCATCGCCGACACGGTCAAGGGCAAGGGCTTCGACTTCGCCGAGGGCAAGGCGGCCTACCACAACGCCGCCATGAACGAGGAAGAGTACGCGCGGGCGGTCGAGCTGGTGAAGAAGATGAAGGAGGAGGCGTAGACCATGAGCAACATGAACATGCGCAAGGCCTATGGCGAAGCCCTGCTGGAATTGGGCCGCGAGAACGGCAGGGTGGTCGCGCTCGAGGCCGACCTCGGAAAGAGCACCATGTCCAACCTGTTCGGCGGCGAGTTCCCGGACCGCTATTTCCAGATGGGCATCGCCGAGGCGAACATGATCTCCACCGCGGCGGGCCTCGCGCTGACGGGCCACGTCGCCTTCGCCAGCACGTTCGCCGTGTTTGCCAGCGGCCGCCCCTACGACCAGATACGCTCCTCCGTGGCGATCCCGCGCCTGAACGTGAAGATTTGCGGCTCGTCCGCGGGCCTGTCGGACTTCGGCGACGGCAAGACGCACCAGTCCGTGGACGACATCGCCCTCATGCGGGTGCTGCCGAACATGAAGGTGCTGTCTCCGGCGGACTACTGGGAGACGAAGAAGATGGTGAAGGCCATGGCCGCGATCGACGGCCCCTGCTACATCCGCGTGAACCGCAACGACGTGCCCTCGGTGACGGACCCCGACGCGCCGTTCGAGTTCGGCAAGGTGCAGATGATGAGGGACGGCGCGGACGCCGTTATCTTCGCCACCGGCTTCATGGTGCATCAGTCGCTGGAGGCGGCGAAGCTGCTTGCGGCGGAGGGCATTGGCGCGAAGGTCGTGAACGTCGGCACCATCAAGCCGCTGGATGTCGAGGGCGTGATCGCCGCCGCGAAGGGCATGAAGGGAGCCGTCACGGTGGAGGAGGCCTCCGTCATCGGCGGCCTGGGCAGCGCCGTGTGCGAGGCGCTGGCCGCGGGCCCGGCCGACAGCCGCGTCCGGGTGCTGCGCATGGGCATACAGGACCGCTTCGGCACCTCCGCGCAGAGGTATGAGGAGCTGCTCGAAGCATACGGCCTGACGCCCGCGGATATCGCGGCGAAGGCGAAAGAAGCTATCGCGTGAGTGGCAATCCAAAAGCCTTCCCCTTTAGGGGAAGGTGGCCGAGCGAAGCGAGGTCGGAGGAGGTGTCGCTTCGCAATGAACAATATCAGTGCAATAAAGGAGCGTTTCAAATGACAATCGGATTTATCGGCCTGGGCATCATGGGCAAGCCCATGGCAAAGAACCTCGTCAAGGCGGGCTACGACGTGGTCGTGGCGGACAAGTTTGCCCCGAAGAACGTGGAAGAGGTCGTCGCCGCCGGGGCGAAGGCCGCCGAGAGCAACATGGACGTGGGCGCGCGGGCGGACGTGCTGATCACGATGGTGCCCAATTCCCCGCACGTCAAGGAGGCCCTGTTCGGCGAGGACGGCGCGGCGAAGACGCTGAAAAAGGGCGCGGTCGTGCTGGACTGCTCCTCCATCAACCCCATCGCGTCCCGGGAGATCGCGGCGCAGCTGAGCGCGCTGGGCATCGATATGCTGGACTGCCCGGTCTCCGGCGGCGAGCCCAAGGCCATCGACGGCACGCTGGCGTTCATGGTCGGCGGCAAGCCGGAGCTGTTTGAGAAATACAAACCGATCCTCGGGAAGATGGGCTCCTCGGTAGTGCTCTGCGGCGACGTGGGCGCGGGCAACGTGACCAAGCTCTGCAACCAGACCATCGTGGCTGTGAACATTGCCGCGCTGGCCGAGGCGCTGCAGATGGGCCAGATGTGCGGCGTGGAGCCGGAGCGCATCTTCCAGGCGATCAAGGGCGGCCTGGCGGGCAGCACGGTGATGAACGCGAAGGCCCCGATGATGATGGACCAGAACTTCAAGCCGGGCTTCCGCATCGACCTGCACATCAAGGACCTGAACAACGTGGTGGACGCCGCCAAGACCGTGGACGCGCCGATCCCGCTGACCCAGTCGGTGCTGGAGATGATGAAGGTGCTGCACCACGACGGCGACGGCGCCTGCGACCACAGCGCGCTGCTCAAGTACTACCAAAAACTGACGGGCGAGACGCTGCACCATTGACGGGTTCCATGAGCCAGAAAACCCCGGCGCTGTATCGCGCCGGGTTTTTCATGAATTGGAAGGCTGAGCTTTCAGGAATAACTATATGTAGTGCGAAAGCGCATAAGATAAGCGTCGATTTACCTTTTGCTCTAAATCATCATATTCCAGTACTTCCATTGCTTATGGAAAAAGACTTGGATGATGTCTATCAAAAAGTCTTCGGCGATCTGCACTATCTTGATTTGCATGGGAATGAAAAAACAGAACAAGGATTTCATGATAAATGTAGGAGTTATATACAAACAATCCTACTAAACACTAGTATTATTGATAGAGTAAAACAAGCTTTCGATGCGTATGTCTTTATACACAACTGCTGCGCCTATACCGTGAAGTCGTCCGTCACGGCGTCCTTCAGCCGCCACATGTGGATGGCTGCGTCGCCGTCGAAGGCGCAATGCGCCTCGTCGGCGGTGGGGAAGGCGCGGGTCGTGAACACGGCGTCGCCGTCGTTGACAAAGATCTCGACGCTGCTGCGGTCGATGTAGATGCGCAGGTGGTGCAGCCCCTTGGGCAGCGGGCGGGTCCGGGCCTCGCCCTGGTCCACGTTGAAGCGCTTCTCCATGCCGGAGCGGTCCACGGTCATCTCGCGCTTCGCGTCGTCATAGCGGATGCGCAGCCCGCCCGAGCCGTCGGCCCGCGTGAACAGCCCCAGCGTCATGTCGCCGCCGCGGCTGATCAGCTCCAGCTCGCTCACCCGCGGCAGGATCCCGCCGGACCGGAAGGCCAGCTCGCCGTCCCGCAGCTGCTTCAGGCCGCTCAGCGGCTGCTGGATCAGGCGGCGGATGTTGGTGGTGCAGGCGGCGGCATAGCTGTCGAAGCCGAAGTCCAGCACGTGGAAGCCGCCCTCCGGCGTGAAGGTCAGCGCCTCGTAGTCCATGCAGCCGATGATGTAGCCGTTGTGGTGCTGGGAGCCGCCGCGGCCCGGCAGCGTGATGTGCTGGGGGCAGAAGATCAGCACGTCCTTGCCTGAGATGTGCTCGATGGACGGGCACTCCCACATGTCGCCGAAATCCTCGAAGCCCGGCACCTTGACCTCGCCGGCGAAGCGCCAGCCCCGGTCCAGGTGCTCCGACTCGAACAGGATCACCCGGCCCTGCTTCTGCGCGTTCTGCGCGCCGAGGAGGATCGTGTACTTGCCGGTTTGCTCGCTGTACTCCACCTTCGGGTCCCGCTGGTGCTCGGTATAGCCCGGGACGGGCCCGAACAGCGGCTTTTCGTACTTCCGCGCGCCGCCGTCGTCCATCAGCTCCACCAGGCAGGTGTAGGGCGTGCGCACCCAGTTCTCGTCCCGGTGGTTGCCGGTGTAGAACAGGTAGATGCCGTCGTCCGCCACCAGCGCCGAGCCGGAATACGCGCCCT
>CACYET010000097.1 GCA_902773515.1 uncultured Eubacteriales bacterium
GAGCCGCCACTTCACCGTGCCCTCGGGCAGGCGGAGTATGCGGGCGGTCTCCCGGACGCCGTAGCCTTCTATGTAGTGCAGCTCCAGCGTCACGCGCAGCTTGCGCGGCAAGGCGTCCAGCGCGTCCAATAGAGGCGTCTTATCGGGCTCCGGCTGGGGGATGTCCTCCGTGAGCTCGGCGGGCGCGGGCGGGCGGCGGCGATAGAACGTCTTGCACTGGTTGATGAGTATGCGCATCAGCCACGTCTCGAAATACGCCTCCTGGCGCAGCGTGTCCAGCCTGTCCCATGCCCGCAGCAGCGCCTCCTGGACCGCGTCCTCGCAGTCGCTCTCCTGGGGGAGCATCGCGCGGGCGACGCGGTAGAGCCTGCGCTCGCAGGCCCGTACGCGCTGGATAAAGTCGGCTTGCAACATTGGTGAATCCCTCCAAAGTACCGGTACACCCATTAGACGCCCACAATATTGAAAGGGTTGGCAGGGGAGTGTTAATTAATGAGGAATTAGGAATGAGGAATGAAGAAAGCTATTCCCTGTTCCCTGTTCCCTCTCCTCCCCGTCTACAAATTGTAGAAATATCGCGCTAATTGCGTCGGGGAATCGCGTTGACAGTGCCATAGTGTAATGATATCATTAAATACTGAATAATGAGCATCATTTTGGGGTCTTGTGGCGTCTAATAAACTGGAGTGTGCAAAAAACGCGCGACGCCGCTGAAAGGAAGCCAATGCGATGAAGAAAGCGATCTATTTCCTGGCGCTCTGCCTGTGCCTGAACGGCATGGCGGCGCCGGTCATGGCGGAGGAACCCGCCCCCCCGGACGCGATCGTTGAGCAGATCGACGGCGCGGGGCAGGAGGCGCTCCCGGAGGAAGGGGCGCCTGAGGCGCAGGCCGAGCCCGCGCAGGAGCAGGCGACGGACGGGGCGACGCTCCCGGCGGCCGACAGCGCTGCGCCTGTCGAGAATGTGGACGCGCCTGCGGAAAATACGGATGCGGCGGTTGACAATGCCGCGCCCGCCGACAATACCGATACGCCTGCGGTCAATACCGATGTGCCCGCAGACAATGTTGTGCCCGCGGATAATACCGATGTGCCCGCAGACAATGTTACGCCCGCGGACAATACCGATGTGCCCGCAGACAATGTTGCGCCCGCGGACAATACCGATGTGCCCGCGGATAATGCGGATACACCTGCTGATAATACGGATACGCCTGCCGATAATACGGATACGCCTGCCGATAATACGGATGCGCCTGCCGATAATACTGATACGCCTTCCGATAACACGGATACGCCTGCCGATAATACCGACACACCTGCGAATAACGCCGATCCTGCCGCGGAGGCTGCAAGCGACAATCCGGCCAATCCCGACGCGGAGAACCCGGCCAGCCCCGACGCGGAGAACGCGGCTGACCCCGACGCGGAGAATCCCGAGCTGCCCGCTGAGGAGCCGCCCGCCGAGGAAAAGCCCGCCGAGGCGCGCTTCGAGGCCGCTTCCGGCACGCTGGAGGATCTGCTCGCGCAGATCGAGGGCTCCGGCACGGTCTACCTGCGGGTCGATCTCGACCATCGCGTGTTCCTCGAGAAAGCCCCGCTGAAGAAGCTGTCGCAGCTGACGCTTGAGCCGGACAAGGAGGTCTTCCCGGACGGCGACTTTGTCGTTTACATCTCCTCCGACGAGCCCAGGGGCAACGCTTCGCCCGCGCTCATCGACCCGGCGCAGTACGCCGAGGCGGCCCCGGAGGACGCGGCCGCGCTGTACTTCTGGGTGGACAGGAAGGACAAGTACGTCCAGCCCGAGCCCGAACCGGAGCCGGAGCCCTCAGAAGCGCCCGCGCCGGTGCTGACCGTGGCCGCGGAGCGCTACACGCCCGCCGCCTGGAGCAACGAGGCCCCCGACTTTACGCTCTCGGGCATCCCCGAAGGCGCGAAGTACACCTATGCCGCCATCATCTACGACGAGCGCATCGCGCCCCTCTCGGGCAACACGTTCTCCCCGGACGCGGAGGGCCTGTACAACGTGCGCTTCGCCATGGTGGACGGCATCGGCGACATCGTGGCCGTGTCGGACGGCTTCCAGATCTGGTACGACCGCACCGAGCCGGAGACCGTGCGCATCTGGCAGGACGACGCCGTGAGCTTCGCGCTGCACATCCAGGCCTCCGACAGCCTCAGCGGCGTCGCGGGCGTGTCGATGGACGGCGGCGCGAACTGGATCGGACTGGCCAACGACGAGGTTTATACCTATATCGGAACGGCGGCCGAGATCTTCTCCATCGGCGCGATCCAGGTGATGGACGCGGCGGGGAACGTCTGGCGCACGCAATCCGTCATCGAGACCGTCAGCGTCGAGCCAGAGCCGGGCGGAGGCGGCGGCGGTGGCGGCGGAGGCGGCGGCGGTGGCAGCAAGAAGCCCGCCCCGTCCCACGCCAGCGGCGACGGCGAGGAGCACGCCGACTACGAGAGCCTGGAGCTGGAGCTCCCCGACGAGCCGATGAAGCAGCTGACCGTGGGCGGCGAGGCGATGCCGCTCGACCTGGTGCTGGATTTTGCCTCCGAGGCGCAGACCTCCGTGGGCCAGGAGCAGCCCTTCAGCGCGCGCCTGTGCGGCTGGGCCCCCGCGCCGTCGGACGGGGACGCGCACGAGAACGTGCTCGCGGACGCGAGCAAGCCCGCGCAGGACACGCTGATGCTGGAGGTCGAGCCAGACCCGGCGCTGGGCGACGCGTACACCTACACCTGGCGCTTCAACGGCGAGGTGTACCGGATGCTGGCCAACAGCGGCATCCGCTACGTGGCGCTGAAGGTGGGCGACAACGTGGCCGCCTTCCCGACGGAGGGCTTCACCGGCGGCACCAAGTACACGGAGCTGAAGATGCTGGGCGTGTCCACGCGCAAGTTCGACTACACGCTTTCGATGCGGGTGAACCGCGATCCCGGATACGTGTCGACGATGTCCGACAGCGACTTCTCCCGCGACTGCGACCTGTCCATCCGCGCGGTGGTGGAGAACATGGCCTACGAGCTCTCCAGCTCCACCAACAGCGTGATGTACTTCTACAATGTTTACCTCGGCCCGGAGGACATGCTGGACGTGCCGTTCGGGACGTATGCGGGGGAGTAACAACGAAAAAAAGATTCTTCGACTCCGGCTGCGCCTCCGCTCAGAATGACAGCGGCATTAGCGTGTCATCCTGAGCGAAGCGAAGGATCTTTTCCATATAAACAGAGCAGAACCATGTGAACACGGGAGGTTTTCATATGAACAAAGGCAAGCTCCTCACCGCCGCGATGGCGGCGCTGCTGATCCTGGCGCTGGGCGCTCCGGCGCTGGCGCAGGTGACCTTCCACGGCACCGTGATCTCCCGGGAGACCATCACGGTCAGCGCGCCGTTCGGCGGGCTGATCGACGAGATCTCCCTGCGCAAGGGCGATCAGATCCGCGTGGGCGACCCGGTGGCCACGATCAAGACCACGAAGGTCTACGCGGAGATGGACGGCGTCGTCAGCGGCATATTCGCCAAGGAGGGCGACCAGACCGAGGGCATCACCGAGCGCTACGGCGGCGTGATGTACCTGGAGCCCATCAACAAGTACGTCGTCTCGGCCACCACCGAGAAGGCTTACAACAGCAGCGACACCAAGTACGTGCACATCGGCGAGCGCGTGTACCTGTCCTGCACCAAGGATGGCACCCACGTGGGCACCGCGGTGGTCACGAAGGTGTCCGAGGTGGACGAGAACGGCAACACGCCCTACACGCTGGAGGTCGTGGGCGGCGAGTTTTACATGGGCGAGACCGTGGGCATCTACCGCGACAGCGCCCACTCCTCCTCCAGCCGCATCGGCCGCGGCACCATCCAGCAGAACGCCGCCGTGCCCGTGAAGGGCACCGGGAGCGTATTGAAGCTGCACGTGCAGGTAGGCGACCGCGTGGAGCGCGGCGAGGTGCTGTTCGAGACGGTGGAGGGCGTGCTGGACGGGCTCTACGCCGTGGACAACACGATCTACTCCCCGCTGGACGGCTTCGTGGCCAGCGTGGAGGCCGTGCAGGGCGGCTCCGTGGAGAAGGGCGGCAAGCTGATCGCGGTCTATCCCAAGGACGCGATGCAGATCGAGATGAAGGTCTCGGAGCTCGACCTGAATGAGATCCACGAGGGCGACCGCGTGTCCATCGAGTTCGAGTGGGACGCGGACGGGACCCTGCAGCTGGACGGCGTCGTCTCCGGCATCTCCAGTGTGGGCGACGAGAAGGAGGAGAAGAGCTCCTCCGACGCCCAGTACAGCGCCTACGTGGACTTCACGCCAGACGACTCGGTGCGCCTGAACATGTCCGTGATCGTGTACGTGCAGGACGCGGAGGATGCTGAAGACGCGGAAGACGGGGAATAAACCATCGACAGGAGAAAAATCGCCATGAAAAAGATATGCTTTATCCTGATCCTTGCGCTGGCGCTCACGGCGCTGCCGGCACTGGCCGCGGAGGGCGACGCCGTCTACGGCAAGGAGCCGGACGGCGGCAGCCTCTACTTCAACTACGGCTTCCCGCTGGGCGACGAGGCCTGGTTTTGCAGCGGCGGCACCACCCTGTACTCCTTCCGGGCGGGCGACGAGGCGCTGACGGAGCACGAGATCGAGCTGCCGGAGCGCACGGGAGGCGGCAGCTACGGCGACGACGTGCTGGCCTTTTCCGCCGACGGGCAGATCTACGCGCTCGACCTGGTGACCAGCTACAGCGAGAATTCGCAGTTCGTCGGCACGGTGCTGTACAGGCTGACGGGCGACGGCGCGGAGCTGGCGTGCGAGAAGGTGTGCGACGTGGACTGGGACGACCTGGTGGAGTACTACGACCAGGATTCCTACGGCTCGCGGCCGGACGTCATCATCGGCGTATCCGGCAAGGCGCTGCTGCGCGTCTATGACGGCGCGGGAACGAACTGCGTCTACACGCTCGACCTGTCCACGGGACGCATGGAGCAGGTCGACGCGCTGAGCGACTTCTACGCCGCGACCCCCTACCGGGACGGCATGCTGCTGGTGGAGCAGTTCAACTACGACCAGCCGGAGACCGTGCGCCTGGTGGCGTACGATCCCGCGGACGACAGCGCGCAGCCGTTGGGGGAGATCACCGTGCCCGAGTACAGCCCGATCAACAACATCGCCTACGACGCGGCGACCGACACGATCTACTGCGCCAAGGGCGGCGAGATCTGCCCGGTGGACGTGCAGGCCGGCCAGATCAGCGAGGGCGTGACCGACATGCCTCTGGAGAGCTACGGCGCTTCCGTCGCCTTCGTGCTGCCGGGCGGCTACTACGTCGCCTGCTCCGAGGGCGTGCTCGTGCGCAACCTGGACCCCGGCCAGCGCGCCGAGGTCCGCCTGAAGGTGAACGACAGCGGCTGGAACGACTGCGTCAACACCGCCTACTACCGCTTCTCCAACGCCCACGGCGACGTGAACTGCGTGCTCTCCCGCGACTGGAACGAGAGCCAGAACCTTCTGGAGAGCATGATGAACCGCGACGACAGCGTCGACATCTACGTGCTGTATACGAATACGACCATCTTCGACGCGCTCTACAAGCGCGGCTACCTGATGGAGCTGGACGGCAGCGAAAAGCTGACGGCCTTCGCCGAGACCATGTATCCCGACATCCGCGAGGCGCTCTCCACGAACGGGCGCCTGGTGGCCCTGCCGGTGGATCTGAACAGCTGGGTGCCCGGCATCAACGAGAAGGCGCTGGAGGCGCTGGGCATGACGATTGAGGACGTGCCGGACAACTGGATGGACTTCCTGGACTTCCTGGCCGGGCTGGAGGAGCCGCTGAGCGAGGGCAAGGTGCACCTGTTCTACGAGGGCTACACCACCCTGGACGCCGAGAACGACCTGTTCTACGCCATCTTCGAGGCCTACCAGCGCTACGTGAACGCCGTGGACCCCGCAATGGGCTACAACACGGACCTGCTGCGCGGGCTGCTGACGAAGCTGGAGAACCTCGACTTCGCGGCGCTGGGCCTGCCCGAGCCCGCGGATGACGATGAGAGCAGCCGCTATGCCTCCGTCAATTACAGCGAGGACAGCGTGCTGATACAGACCGGCATGGGCTGCACGTTCGGCAACTTCTACAGCAGCTTCACGCCGATGCTGCTGGGCCTGGATGCCGACACGCCGATGCCGCTGGTGCTGAACGCGAGCGTGGCCATCGTCAATCCCTTCACCAAATATCCCCAGCAGGCGATCGAGTTCATGGAGACGCTGGCGGACAGCCTGCCTGTCGGCGTGCGCTACTGCGTCGACCCCACATTGAACGAGGTCATCCGCGGCGCGCAGAACGAGGAGAGCCTGCGCGATGCGCAGAAGTGGGTGGACGACACCAAGGCCCAGCTGGCCGAGGCCGACGAGGCCGACCGGCAGATGCTGGAGGAGAACCTCGCCCAGGCCGAGGAGAACCTCGCGTACTGGGAGGAATACGGCTGGGAGATCGGCCAGAGGGAGCTGGACTGGTATCGCGGCCACGATGATCGCATCGCCCTGGCGAGCGTGGAGTGGCTCTACGCCGACGACTCCGGCGAGGCCTGGCAGCTGATGAGCCAGTACCAGGACCACCAGATCTCCCTCGACGAGATGCTTGCCGGCATCGACCGGAAGGTGCAGATGATGCTGCTGGAGGGAAACTGAGGCGCGCTGGTCCAAGGCTGCGCGAGGCCGGAATGGATAAGATTCTTCGACTTCGGCTGCGCCTGCGCTCAGAATGACATCGCGCCGCATCGCCTGTCATCCCCAAGGCTGCG
>CACYET010000098.1:0-6782 GCA_902773515.1 uncultured Eubacteriales bacterium
GGCCAGAGCCAGACCGTGGCCAACGCCTCCGGCATCAACGTCGACCGCACCCGCGTGATCGCCATCATGATCTCCACGGTGCTGGCCGGCTGGGGCCAGATCATGTTCATGCAGTCCGACGGCATCGGCACGTTCCAGACCTACGCGGCGCACGAGCAGGTGGGCCTGTACGCCGGCGCGGCCATCCTGGTGGGCGGCGCGTCCATCGACCGCGCCACGAACCTGCAGGCGCTGGTGGGTACGTTCCTGTTCCACTCGCTGTTCATCACGGCGCAGAGCGCGGCCTCGGCCATGTTCGGCGACTCCGCGGTCGGCGAGTACTTCCGCGCGTTCCTGTCCTACGGCGTCATCGCCGTCGCGCTGATCATGTACGCCTGGCGCAGCGCGCAGCAGCGCAAGGCCGGCCAGATGAGCCTGGCGGGAGAGACGAAGTAAGCGCATGCTGAACCTGATCCTGGCCATGCTGTCGAGCGCGCTGGTGGCCGTCGTGATGCGCGTGGGCTCCGAGGGCGACCAGCCCCGCAAGCCCATGCTGGCGGTCAACTACCTCGTGTGCGCGGCGATATCGCTCCTGTTCCTTCAAAGTGGCACCGAACCAACCGGTATGGGATTCGCCGTCGGCCTCGGACTGGCCGGCGGCATCCTCTACCTCGGTGCCTTTTTGCTGCTCCAGCGCAGCGTGCGCGAGAACGGCGTGGCGCTGTCCTCGGCGTTCATGAAGCTGGGCGTCGTCGTGCCAACGGTCCTCGGGCTGACGCTGTTTCACGAGCGCGCCGGCATCGCCCGCGTCGCGGGCATCGCGTTGACCGCCGCGGCCATCGCCATTCTGGCGGGCAGACCGGATAAGCGGCGCTCCGGGTCAGGCGGCGTGGGTCTGCTCGCGCTTTTGATGCTGGGCGGCGGTCTGGCCGACGGCATGAGCAAGTTCTACAGCGCCTACGGCAATCCCGCGCTGGAGGGGCACTACCTGTGCTTCGTGTTCGCGTTCGCGCTGGTGCTCTGCGCCGCGCTGTGCGCGCGCCTCGGGCAGCGCCCGACCGGAAGGGACGCGCTGTTCGGCGTGCTGCTGGGCCTGCCCAACTACTTCTCCAGCCGCTTCCTGCTGCGCGCGCTGGCCGAGATCCCCGCGAGCGTCGCGTTCCCGGTGTTCTCCTGCGGGACGATATTGCTCACGTCGCTCTCGGGTCGGCTGCTGTTCGGCGAGAGGAACGCGCCACGCCAGCGGGCCGCGCTGGGGCTTGCGCTGGCGGCGCTGATCCTGCTGAATCTGTAGGAAAACTTGTTATACAGACAAAAATGCGTTATAATGATACCGATCCATCGCACAAGGAGCAAGCCATGAGACGCTTCAATCGACAGTATCCCCTCTACGAGCTGCCGCGCTGCGAAAGCCTGCGGCACATGCTCGCGTTGCAGGTGAAGGACGACCCGAACCGCGTCGCGTTCCGCTATCGCAAGGGCAGGCAGATCGTCGAAAGGACGATCTCCCAATTCCTGGGCGACGTGGACGCGCTGGGCACGTGGCTGTTTGACGCCCATCTCGCGGGCAGCCACATCGCGATCATCTCTCCGAATTCGTATCTGTGGCTGGTCGCGTTCTTCGCGGCGATCTCCAGCGGCAGCGTAGTCGTGCCCATCGACAAGGACCTGCCCGCCGAGGAGCAGGGCCGCCTGCTCGCGCACAGCGAGAGCGTCCACGCCTTCGTGGCCGACCGTCTTGCGGAGGGCGTTCAAAAGGCCGCGCCGCAGGTGGACGTCGTTCCCCTCTCCCGGCTGGATGAGCTGATGGCGGAGGGGCGCGCGCGCATGGAGGCCGGCGACCGGACGTTCATCGACTATGAACAGGACGTGGACGCGCTCTCGCTGATCGTCTATACCTCCGGCACCACCGGCGGCAGCAAGGGCGTGATGCTGACGCAGGCCGGGATACTGGCCGACATCAACTACGGCTGCCCGCACTTCGACCCCGAGGGGCCGTCGATGTCCGTCCTCCCCTACCACCACATGTTCGGCCTGGTGGTGGCGCTTCTGATGCTGGTGAACTGGCGCAGCACGGTGTTCATCAACGGCGGCCTGAAGTCGCTGATGGCGGACTTCCAGGAGTCGAAGCCCGTCACCACGATGCTGGTGCCGCTGCACATCCAGACCTTCCACAAGATGATCATGGAGCGCGCGAAGAAGGAGGGCAAGTACAGGAAGCTGCGCATGGGCATGAAGCTGGGCCTCATGCTGTACGCGCTGGGGATCGACGTGCGCGCGAAGCTGATGGAGGAGGTCCGCAAGCCCTTCGGCGGCAGCCTGCGCTTCATACTGGTGGGCGGCGCAGCGCTGGACCCGTATTACGAGCGCGAGTTCCGCGCCTGGGGCATTGAGCTGATTACCGCCTACGGCGCGACGGAGTGCTCGCCGGGCATCGCCGCCAGCCGCAACTACTACCACAAGGAGGGCGCGGTGGGCCTGCCGGTGCAGCACTGTCAGGTGCGCGCCGCGGAGGACGGCGAGCTGATGGTGAAGGGACCGATCGTGATGCAGGGCTACTGGCACGACGAGGAAGCCACGGCGCAGGCCCTGCGCGACGGCTGGTACATGTCCGGCGACCTGGGATACGTGGACAAGGACGGCTTCGTGTACATCACGGGGCGCAAGAAGAACCTGATCATCCTCAGCGACGGCGAGAACGTGTCGCCGGAGGCGCTGGAATCGCGGCTCGGGCTAATCGAGGGCGTCAACGAGGTGCTGGTGTTCCAGAACGGCGACGAGATCGAAGCCGAGATCTTCCCCGACGAGGCGCGCATGGGCGACCAGGCCTGGTTTGACGGCCAGATCGAGCGCTTCAACCAAACGCTGCCGCCGGCACAGCGCATCCGCCGGGTGATATTGCGGGACGTGGAGTTCCCGAAGAATTCATCGAGGAAAATACTCCGCCACGAGGCGAGAAAGGAAAACAAAAATGCTTGAGAAGGTCATCGACATACTGGACGGCTACACGGAGGTCAAGCGCGAGGACATCCGGCCCGATTCGCTACTGGTGGAGGATTTGGGACTGAACTCGGTCAGCTACTTCTCCATCGTGTTCGATCTGGAGGAGGCGCTGGGCGTGGAGGCCCCCGAGGACGACATGCCGAACCTGCGCACCGTGGGCGACCTGGTGGCGTATGTGGAGAAGCTGGGCTGATTCGATACGGGTTAAACGCGCATGTAGCAGAGTGTAACCATGAATCCTCAATGAAAGGGACCAGATTGCCACGTCGCTTCGCTCCTCGCAATGACGTTGTACCGTAACGCTTCGTAGTACGTCATTGCGAGGAACCCCGCAGGGGTGACGTGGCAATCTGGTCCTCTTTATGCCCAGTCCCGGTTAATACATCATAGCAGCGGGCTGTCTCAAAACACAACGCGGACGGTGGATCCTTGCGTAGCGGCGCCTATCAGGTGCCACTGTGGCGACAAATTGCCGCCGCTACGATGGATGCTACGCCACTGGACAGTGTTTGAGACAGCCCCTGTTTTTCCTTTTACCCTATTCCCCCGCTCTCTTTTGCAGCGCGAGGAAGGTCTCGGTGATCGTTTGGCAGAGCGCCTCGCCCTTCGGGTCGGTATACGGGCCCGGCGGGTAGTCGGCGGCCAGCAGCGCGTCGCCCACGACGGCGATGTTGCGCCGGAAGAGCCGCGGTCGGCCGCCGATGTAGACCGGCACCATGTCGGCCTTCTGACGCATCGCCAGCAGCGCCACGCCCTTCTCCACGCGCTCCATCAGCTTGTCCGGCTGGCGCGTGCCCTCCGGAAATACGCACAGCACGTTCCCCCGCTTCAGCGCGTTCATGCAGGCGCGCATGGCGTTGATGTCGTTGTCGGTGCGGGAGATGGGGATCATGTGCAGCCTGTCCTGTAAAAACCAGCGCGTGAACCGCCCCTTGATCAATTCCTTCTTGCCCAGGAACCACAGCTCGTACGGGCACAGCCAGGCCAGCACCAGCGCGTCGAAGTTGCTGTTGTGGTTGGCGATCAGCAGGTACGGCGCCTCCGGCTTGCGTATTTTTTCGCGGTCGATCACCCTGAAGGGGTAGATCAGCCGAAACAGCACGCTGGCCAGCGGACGGAACATCGAATAGAGCCACGTCCGGGGATACTTTCGCTTTTCTTCCTTTTGCATATCCGTTCACCTTCGTTGAGGCAGTTGTTTTCTTCTCAAACGAAACAGATTTTTCGACTCCGGCTCACGCTTCGCGGGGCCTTCGGCCGCGCCTGTCATTCAGAGGGGCAGCGCGGCATTCCCGGGCGGATGCCCAGCGCGCGGCAAGCCAGCGCGTACACCCGCGGGTTCGGCGCGAAACGCACTCCCGTCGCGAGGACGTCCGAGCCTCCGCGATATTCAAATATCGCCGCCGCGACCGCCGCCGAGCGCGACGCGCCCTCCCAGCAGTGGACGATCAACCGCTCGCAGTCCAGCGTTTCCGCGAACGCGCGCAGGCCCGAAAAATCCCTCTCCTCGGGCAGCGGCCGCCCGTACGGGATGCCCTCTTCGTCGTATTCCTCGGTCAGATCGTTGAATTTGAGGCGCAGGATCGCGTTCACGCTGTCGTTTGCCGGGAAGGCCACGTTCGGCTCGTCGGTCGACGTGATGGAGACGACGGACGTGCTCTCCCGCGCCCCGGCGGCGCGCTCCAGCGCCGCGTCCCGGCTGCAGATCTCGATGATCATTCCCAGTCGTAGGCGGCGATGGCCGCCTCGAGGCTGCCCTCGCCCTGCTCCGCCAGCAGGATGAAGTCAAACACCTTCTCGCTCCAGCCCGCGACGATGTTCGTGCGCGGCCCCTTGAACTGCTGCGTGCCGTAGCCCTCCAGATCGATGGCGTGCACCCAGATGTCGCGGCCGGACTGCCGGCGGTATTCATCCGCAAGGACCTGGACGGGCTCGCCCCTGTGCCAGCGCGACTCGTTGCACTCGTTGTCGCTGATGATGATCACGCGATCCGCTGCGATCCCGTCTTCGATCATCACGGCGAACGGCAGGCCCATTTCGGTGCCGCCGCCGGCCCTGGCGCAGCGCGTGCAGGTCTCCAGGATGGCGGTATGACTGGAGAGGGGGAACTTTTCGATCTGCGTGTCGAACGTGTAGAACAGGCTGTTCTCGCAGATGCGGTTGGCGATCAGGCCCAGCATCATGCCCACCTCGGCGCAGCGCACACTGGAGCGCAGACTGAGGGACGAGGACATGGAGCCGGAGGTGTCCACGGCGATGACCGTCGTGCCCGGCAGCTTCGGCAGGTTGGCCGTGGAGGCGCGCACGGCGGTTTCCAGCGCGTCCAGCGCGCGGCTGCCCGCCAGGTCGGCGATCTCCTTGTAGGCCGACAGGAAGCGGAACGGCAGCTGCTTCGAGCGCAGCACGGCGCTCTCGTCCTCGATGGTCCGCCACACCTTCTCGATGTTGTCCGGCTGGGCGTTGATGATGTTGCGCAGGTTGCGCAGCAGCGCCATGTAGCCCACCTTGCCGCTGTCGATCAGCGCCTCCCAGGTCTCTTTGTTGTTGCCGTTGGCCGAGAGCTGCGTCTCCCAGGTGACGGGCGTTTTGAGCTTGCCCTCCAGCAAGCGCTTCCACATCGCGCTCTGCGCATCGTCCTTCGGCGCGGGATGGCACAGCATCAGTATGTCGCGCATGCGCACGGCCTTGCCCGCGCCCTTGTACTTGGCGAGGGTGTATTCGTCGAACCCGGCAAACACGTCGTTGATGCCCTTGCGCAGCGCGTTGGGGATGGGCTTTCCGAACGTATTGAGGTAGAACGACAGCAGCTCCGTCACGTCGTCGCCGCGCTGCGTGATGCCGCGGACAGTGCTGCGGGCGTAGGGCTTGCCCTCGGGCTCGTGCGCCAGGTACGCCGCGAGCACGTGCGCCACCGAGCGCATGTGGAACTCCCGGCGGGCGTACACGGCCAGCCTGGACACGAACTGCGCGTCCTCGTGGATCGCGCGCCGGATCGTCAGCTCCATCTCCGCGCTGTTGTCGCCGTAGAACTTCGACTCCTTGAAGAACGAGGTCAACACCTGCGTGATGAGCTTTTCGCGCTCCTTCATGGCGTAGGCTTTATAGCCCTCGCGGTTGACCGTCGTCTCGGTCGGCCTTTTGTTGAATTTGCTCATGTTGTCGCCTCCTGTCAGCGCCGCGCTCGCGGGCAAAATCGGACGGTGATGTACAAGCCTGTCGTACAGAAAGGAGCCCCGCCCGCGCATGGTATGGTTCGAAACGACGCGAGGCAAAGCTCCTCTGTTGAAGCGGGCCCTTCGGCCACGGCCGAAAGCGAAGCGGATGAAATCGGTGGGAGACCTTTTTTTCAATTCAATGAAATGCGAAGTAACTCCCGCCTGCAATTCCGCTTCTTCGGCATAAAAAGCGCGTGGCGCTTTCTATCCTTGCAAAGGGACGGATAAAATTGACCGCGGTATGCTTTGAGGGTGACGTCCTGACCGCTAAACGAACGCGCCAACGCGCGTGCGGGATTCGGACCCGCGATTTCACCGTGAGAAACGAAGTAACCGCACCCACCAATGCCGTCCCGCGCCGGTCGCCCGGCGCACGTTCATTGTAGCACAGCCGCCGCGCCGATGTCAACCCGCGCGCGCGCCGTCAGGTGAGCTTGTAGATGCGCAGGCCGTCGTACTTGCGGATCAGCTTCAGCATGCTGTTGAAGGGCTGCCAGTCCTTGCCCTGCTCCTTCTCCGGCAGGGATTTGTAGTGCGCCTGGACGCGCTCCTCGGTCAGCTCCCCGTCCATCATGTCCTCGTGGA
>CACYET010000098.1:6821-8202 GCA_902773515.1 uncultured Eubacteriales bacterium
GGTGCCGTAGCGCCAGCCCATCTCCTGGTGCTCGCGCACCCAGCGCTCGTGCTCCATCGGCGCGAAGAGCTCCACCTGCTCGGGCGTGAACTCCGACAGCAGGTCAAAGTCCACCGGGCGATCGGTGTAGAAGCACTGGATGGCGTTCAGGTACTTGCTGAAGCTCTTGACCTGGTTGATGTTGTAGAGCTTGTACTCCAGCGACAGCGCCTCGAACTCGGCGTCCAGCTGTTCGGCGCTGACCTCGTCCTCGTGCCCCTCGTGGGCGTAGCGGCCGTTCAGGGCGGCGGCGAAGTCGTGCATGTGCAGGAAGTTGCTGGCTGAGAGGTAGATGTGCTTGATGCCGCGGTTGGCCTTGCCGTTGGGGTCGACGGTCACGGTCAGCTTCGCGCCGGAGGTGTCCACGATGCGCTCGATGTCGGCGACGAAGCTCTTTTCGTCGTCTACCATGCTGCTGTAGGCCTTCAGCTTCGGCTGCTTGCCCGCCTTCTTGTTCGCCTTCCAGGCCGCGTACTTCGCGTCAAAGGCGTCGATCTTCTCCTTCTCGTCCTCGTCGTAGATGTACTCGGCGCGGATCTCGTTGCCGCTGAAGTCGAAGCGCACGCCCATCGGCTGGAGCTCCGTGCGGGAGTTGCGCCCGTAGGCCGTGCGGTCCCAGCACTGCAGCTCGTCGCACAGCATCAAAAGCCACGCCAGCGGGTGCGCGCTCATGGGCAGCTTCGGCTTCGTCTGCGGCTCGTCCTTGTAGAAGGCGATGGAGAACTTGTACAGGCTGTTGTGCAGCAGTATCGCCGAGAGCGCGTCCACGTGCACGGGGTTCAGCTCGACGATGGCGGACGTGCCCTCCCCCTCCGTGTCGACGCCGATGGCGTCCGTGATCTCGCGGTAGAGGCGCACGGCGCTGAAGAAGGCGTGGTCCATGAAGCAGTTGAAGTGCTCCGGCATCTGCGGCTTCTCGTCCAGCACGCGCATCAGGTAGCCCTCGCTGAAGCCGTAGGCGTCGCCCAGCTTGTGGGCGATGTCGTAGGCCAGCAGCTCGACGATCGTGTGGAACGTCCTGCCGTAGAGCTTTTCAAAGCGCGCCTTGGCCTCGTCGCCCAGCGCCGTGAGCGCGTCCACGTTCTTGTAGGCGATCAGCAGGCTGTTCTTGCTGCGCTTCTGGTTGTTCACCTCGAAGTAGGACATCGCCTGCTCGAACGGCAGCTCAAACGGATAGCCGATGTCGTGGAACAGCGACGTGAGCCCCCAATACTCGAGGAAGAAGTTGGCCGCGCGGCCGTCGCGCGCGTCGTCCTCGGCGTTGAAGCCGTAGAAGGCGTTGAACGCGCGGCGGTAGTTCACGTTCGTCTCGTAGATCGCCAGGCCCAGCGCGAACACGTAC
>CACYET010000099.1 GCA_902773515.1 uncultured Eubacteriales bacterium
GCCGTCGGGGAACACCTCCGCTACGGCGGGATCGGAGCTGGTGAAGGTCCAGGTGGGCTCCGTGGCGTCCGCGGGGGCGATGACAGCCGTCAGCCGGGCGGCGTCCCCCACATGGAGGGCCAAGGCGTCGGCGCTGAGGGTCAGCCCTTCCGCATGAATATAGGGCAGGGCCGGGATCTCCCGCCGCTCCAGCACCTCGCCGCAGGTTTGGCAGACCTTCTGCTCCTCCCCGGGCACGTTTACCTGGGCCGCCTGGGCCACGGTCCATTCCCCAGGCGTGTGGCCCAGGGCCGGGATGACCTCCGTGTACCGATCGTTGCAGTTGGCGCAGACGAAGACCTTCTCCCCGTTCTCGGTGCAGGTGGGGGCGGTGTCCGTCTCCTCATAGGCGTGGCCCGTGGCGGGGACGGGCTCCTTCTGCCTGTGGCCGCAGAGGGTGCAGGTGTAGGTGTTCTCCCCCGCCTCGGTGCAGGTGGGCTTGACGGTGAGCTCCGCCGCCCCGTACTGGTGGACCGGGGGCGTGTAGCTGTCCCGATAGCTGTAGCCGCAGGTCCCGCAGGTGTGGGTGGTGTAGCCCCAATGGGTGCAGTCGCCGGGGGTAAGGGAATCGGCGTACTGGGGCTCGTCGCACTTCTCCGGGGACAGGCGCGTGGGGGTCCGGGACTCGAATTTGGCGAAGTGGGCGGCGTACATCTTCTTGCGCTCGCAGGCCCGCTGGGGGTTGTCCTCCCCGATGGTGGAGGAACAATAGGCCCGGCGGGAGGGAGTGATCTCGAAGAAGGAGAACTCTGTATCGGCGGTGGTGTTGTAGACATGGGATCGATAGCCGCTGCCCTTCACGTCCTTGAACATGCCGATGAGGCCGCCGTTGTGGCAGTAGCCGTAGACCTCGGAGAAGCCCCGGGTCTTCACGGTGCAGTCCTCGATCTGCCCGCTGCCGCAGGAATAGACGCCGCCGATGAACTCCTCGCAGAGGGCGTCCCTGTTGGTGTCGGTGAAGATGAGCTCCGCGTCCACGGTGCAGCCCGAAAACCTGCTCTCCCAGGAGAACCCGCAGAGGCCCCCCACCCCCGCGTTGATGGAGGTGAGGGTGAGATGGCTCCGGGTCTGGACGGCGCAGTCCGCGACGACGCTGTGCTCGGCGTACCCCGCCAGGGCCCCCAGGAAGCAGTGCTGGTCCGTGGTGACGTCGATGACGGCGTTGATCAGGTTCACCTCCCGGATCTCGGCGTCCTTCACCACGGAGAACAGGCCCCCGAAGACGGTGTCGTACTCCTTCCGGTTCCCGTCGTAGGTCATGGTCCTATCGGGGCCCGGGGCGGTGACGGTCAGGTTGTAGAGGGTGTGGCCGTGGCCGTTCAGCTTCCCGGAGAAGGCCAGAGGCACCCAATCTTCGCCTCCCATGTCGATGTCGTCGGTGAGCTCGTAGGTCCCCGCCGGGTCCTCGGCGATGCGCAGCAGGCCCGCCCGGTCAGCGATGGCCACCGGGGCCCCTTCTTCCTCCCCGTGTACGGCCGGGCCGACGCCCAACAGCAGCAGGGCGCACAGCACGGCGGCAAAGAATCGTTTCATATCTCTCTCCTTATTCCCAGCCTTCCATTCGATCCAGGATGGCGTAGAGGGCCAGATACTTTTCGTCGGTCATCTCCACCCTGTCCCCCAGCTCCAGCACCGTCTTGCTCTCCTCGTCGCTGGCCCAGGGGGGCAGCCCCGGCCCGTTGGGGTCCCCGGTTTGGGCGAAGTTCGTCACGTATCCCAGGATGGTCTTGGACAGGGCCCTATCGCCGTCGTCGAAGACCTTAGATACCGGCGGGATATTCCCGTAGAAATAGGGCAGCTCCCCGCTGTGCCAGGCCCCCAGGCGGCCGTTGTGCTTGCTGAAGTAGTATTCGTAGGCCGGGATGCCGTTCTGGGCGGCCAGCCGGTCCAGGCAGTGGTGGGGATAGTTGAAGAACACCGCCCCGTAGATCTGGGCCCAGTAGCTGTCGGCCTCCTCATCCGTGGCGGGGGCGTAGAGGGCCAGCACCTCGTCGGCATACTCCTTGAAGCTGGCCCGGATCTTCCCCTCGTAGTTCTTCAAATTGGCGTGGGCGAACATGATGAAGGGCCCGCTTTCCTCCGCGTTGTAGCCATGGAGGATGGCCGCCTCGTTGTGGACGCCCTTCCGGTAGGATTCGTAGGGGGTCTCCGTGAGGGCGTACCCGTCCACGGTCATGTGGTGCTGGGTGTAGGCCTCGTTGACGATCTGCTTGGCGGACAAAGCCCGCAGCTGGGCCGGGGTGCTGACGCCGTATCGTTCCTTCAGCTCCTGGCCCGATGTCAGCGCCTCCTCGAAGCTCCGGAAGGAGTGAGGCGGCTTCACGCTGGCCACGGTGGAGCTCTCCAAGGGCTACTTCTACGCCGAGGAGAGCCTGGGCAGCGCGCTGCTGATCCGCGCGGAGGACGCCGAGGCCATCAAGGGCGTCGAGGACCTGAAGGGCCGGGACATCGTGGCCCAGGGCGGCTCGCTGCAGGAGATGCTGATGGCCGAGAACGTTCTCGACTACCATGAGTTCCGACGCCTGCCCTCGATGCAGGAGGTCTACGACGCCGTGGCGAATGGCGAGGCGGACGCCGCCATGGCGGACGCCTCCTCCGCCCAGTTCTACGTAGAGAACAACCCGGAGGCCGGCCTGATGTTGCTGCCGGACGCGCGCTTCACGCTGGAGGCGCAGTTCGACGGCGACCGCGTGGCGGGCAAGAAGGGTGAATTTCAGCTGATGTACTTCGTCAACGGCGTGATCGACGAGCTGATGGAGTCCGGCCAGTACCGCTACTGGTACAACCAGTACGAGGAGCGGGCCGCCAGACTCGGCATGTGAGGCTCGCGTTGACGAGAGAGAGGTGCGGCTAGTGAAGCGATGGAAGATTTGGCAGATCGGCCTGTTTGTCGCTCTGTGCATACTGATAAACTTCGCCGGAGGCATGATGGCGAAGGGGATTGACGCGCCGCTTTGGCTGGATTCGTTCGGCACGGTGCTCTGCGCCTACGCCGGCGGGCCGGTGTGCGGCGCCATCGTGGGCATGTCCAGCAACCTGATCTACGGCACGATGTATCAGATGTCCTTCATCTACGCGCTGACCGGCGCGGCGCTGGGCGTCATCGTGGGCATCGGGGCCAGGCGCGGCCAGTTCAAGACCCTGTTCGGCACGATGGCCGTGGCCGCGGTGTCCGCCATCGTCGCCGCCGCGATCTCCGTGCCGCTGAACATCATCTTCTACGGCGGCAACACCGGCAACCTGTGGGGCGACGGCGTGATCGGCTACCTGCGCGAGCTCGGGGCCCCGCTGGTGCTGTGCCAGGTGATGGGCCAGTTCTACCTGGACTTCATGGACAAGGTGCTGACGCTGGTGCTGTTCTTCCTGGCGCTGCGCATCCAGCGGGCGATCCGCGGCGGCGGCAAGAAGGACGAGGCGGAGGAGGAGGGCCCGAAGCCGGAAAAGCTGGCGGCGGCGATCCTGCTGGCGCTGGCGCTGTGCGCCGGGAGCTTCCAGCTGCCCGTCGCGCGGGCCGACAACGCCCTGTCGGACCGGGTGGACTACAACGACTACGTGCAGACCATCTACGCCAGCCACAACGGCCTGCCCTGCGGCGAGGCGAACGACATCGCCCAGACCAACGACGGCATCCTCTGGATCGGCACCTACGCCGGCCTCTACCGCTACAACGGCCGCGAGTTCCGCTGGATGGACGACTATGAGTCCGTGCGCAACGTGAACTGCCTGTTCGTGGACGAGGAGGGCCGCCTCTGGATCGGCACGAACGACAACGGCCTGTCCATCTGCATCAACGAGGAGATCTCGAAGGTGGTGGACCAGTCCAAGGGCCTGCCGTCCAACTCCGTGCGCGCCATCGTGCAGAGCTCCGACGGCTACTACTACATCGGCACCACCGGCAGCATGCAGGTGATGACGCTCAGCAACGGCTTAAAGCGCGTCAACACGCTGTGGGAGATCAACTACTGCGACAAGGTGGCCGTGGACGGCGACGGCCACGTGGCGGCGATCACGTCCGACGGCCGCCTGTTCCTGCTGAAAAAGGGCCAGATCCTCAGCTCCATCCGGCTGCCCGAGGGCGAGGAGCTGTTCAACAGCGTGTGCTTTGACACCGACGGCGTCCTGCTGGCGGGCACCTCCACGAACCACCTCTACGTGTTCGACATCACCGGCGAGCGCTTCAACCTGGCGACCATCCGCGAGTGCCCCGGCATGAAGAACATCAACGACCTGTACTACCTGGACAACGGGGAGCTGTTCATCGCCGCGGACAACGGCGTGGGCTACATCACCCGCGAGGACGAGTTCGAGCCCATCAACACCAACGACTTCAACAACTCCATCGACAACATGCTCATCGACTACCAGGGCAACCTGTGGTTCACGTCGTCGCGCCTGGGCCTGTTGCGCATGGCGCCCTCGTCGTTCAAGGACGTGTACAGCACCGTGGGCATGGACAACCGCGTGGTGAACGCGGTGGAGAAGTGGCAGGGCGTCTACTACTTCGGCACCGACAAGGGCCTGGACGCGGCGGACGAGAGCTGCAAGACGCGCGTTACCAACGCCCTGACCGAAAAGCTGGACGGCGTGCGCATCCGCTGCCTGCGCGTGGACAGCCGCGACTGCCTGTGGATCTGCACCTACGGAAGCGGCCTGCTGGAGGTGGCGCCGGACGGCACGGAGTACCTCTACAACAGCGACAGCGGCAGCTTCGGCAACCGCGCCCGCGTGGTGACCGAGCTCTCCGACGGCACCATCATGGCCGGCGGCGACACCGGCATCAGCTTCATCCGCGACCACGAGATCGTGGACACCATCGGCTACGCCGACGGCCTGATCAACAGCATGATCCTCACCGTCACGGAGCTCTCCGACGGGCGCATCCTGGCGGGCACCGACGGCGACGGCATCGCCGTGCTGGAGAACCGCCAGGTGGCGAGGATGATCACCCGCGAGGACGGCCTCTCCTCCGAGGTCATCCTGCGCACCGTGAAGGACACCAAGAGCGAGGGCGTGTTCATCGTCACCAGCAACGGCCTGTGCTACATGGACGAGGACGGCTCGATCCGCACGCTGGACAACTTCCCCTATTTCAACAACTACGACGTGTTTGCCAAGGACCGCAACACGCTGTTCGTGATGAGCAGCGCCGGCATCTACGTGGTGGACCGGGACGACCTGCTCTCCGGCCGCGAGGGCATCAGCTACGAGCTGTTGGACGCCAAGAGCGGCCTGAACAGCGCGCTGACGGCGAACTCCTGGAACTACTGCGACGAGTACGGCGACCTGTTCCTGCCCTGCGACAAGGGCGTGTTCATCATCGACACGGCCCGCTACATCGCCGGCACCAACTCCTACCGCATGTCGGTGAGCACCGTGCGCCTGGACGGCGAGCTGCAGCGCGTGTCGCGCGGCGCGCCGATCGAGATCGGGCGCGGCGTCAGCAAGCTGGAGATGTACCCCGAGGTCATCAACTACACGATCCAGGACCCGTTCGTCGGCTACTGGCTGGAGGGCTTCGACAGCGGATGGACCATCCTGCCGCAGAGCGCCCTGAGCACCATCACCTACACCAACCTGCCCAGCGGCAGGTACACGTTCCACCTGGCCGTGTTTGACAACGACCAGGAGAACATACTCGGCGAGCGCGAATACACGCTGGAGAAGGACCGGGAGATCTACGACAACCAGTGGTTCGTCATCTACGTGGTGCTGGTGCCGATGCTGGCCGTGGCCTGGTTCACGTGGTACTTTGCCCGCACGCGCGTGCAGCGGATGCTGGACATCCAGCGGCGCGAGCTGGCCATCGCCAGGCAGCAGATCCAGATGGGCAACGAGACGATCATCGCCATCGCGAAGGCCGTCGACGCCAAGGATGAGCGCACCAGCCAGCACTCCCAGCGCGTTTCGCAGTATTCGGTGCTGATCGCCAAGGAGTTGGGCTTCTCCGAGCAGGAGTGCGAAAACCTGCGCAAGACCGCGCTGATGCACGACATCGGCAAGATCGGCATCCCCGACAACATCCTCAACAAGCCCGCGCGGCTGACGGACGAGGAGTACGCGGTGATGAAGTCCCACGTCACGCGCGGCGCAGAGATATTGAAGGACTTTACGCTGCTGGACCACGTGGTGGAGGGCGCGCGCTTCCATCACGAGCGCTATGACGGCAAGGGCTATCCCGACGGGTTGAAGGGCGAGGAGATCCCGCTGTACGGCCGCATCATCGGCGTGGCGGACGCCTTCGACGCCATGACCGCCAACCGCGTCTACCGCAAGCAGATGGACTTCGGCTATGTGCTCAACGAGATGCGCAAGGGCCGGGGCACCCAGTTTGACCCCCAGATCGTCGATATCCTGCTGAAGCTGATCGACGACGGCACGATCGATTTGAACGCGCTCTACCCGGCGAAGCCGGACGCGGAGCAATAGGAGGTGAACGCGGGCATGAGGCGCGTATACCTGACGACGATTTTGGCGGCGGTGCTGGTCCTGGCCGTGTTCTTCTCGGCCTACTACGGCCGGGGCGGCGAATCCGGGATTCGCGTGGTGAAGGTGGGCTTCATCTACGACACC
>CACYET010000100.1 GCA_902773515.1 uncultured Eubacteriales bacterium
GCTGGCAGCTTATGACGATCACCGTCTTGCCGGCTTCATGCACGGCGGGGATGATCTTATCGAAGGTCCCGGAGGAGAAGCCGTCGTCCGTCTCCGGATTCAGGCAGGCGAGGTTGTAGACCCGGTGGACGAGGATCACGTGATCCGCGTCGACAGCGGCCCGGATGCATTCCTCCTCATTGTCCGCCGCGCTCTTCATGACGGCAACCTCCGCCCCCTCCGGCAGCGCCTGTCTTTCCTCCAACAGCTGCCGGGCCAGGTCGCCCGCGCCCACGCGGCTGGCGCAGGAATCCGCGAACAGGACGAGCGTCTTTTCGCCGGCCTTCACGTCCAGCGGGAAGGCATTGTTCTCATTTTTATAGACCGTCAGCGCCTTTTCGGCCATCCGCCATTCCGCCTCCCGGTGCTCGGCGGAGCCGACCCCTTCCTTGGCCGCGGCGATCCTCTCCTCCGTCACGGAAAAGTCCGTCAGGTCCAGTATACCGTACTTCTGCTTCAGCTTCAAGATGCGAAGGACGGATTCGTCGATCCGCTTTTCATCGATCTCGCCGCGCTCCACCAGCTCAACCGCCGTATCCACATAGGTCTGCACCTGCTGGAACTGGTTGGTATCCATCACGGGCGGCAGGATCAGCAAATCCACGCCCGCGTCGATGGTCAGCTTGATGATGTCCTCCACGGCGAAATGATCGGCGATGGCCGACATGTCCAGCGCGTCAGTGACAATGACGCCGTCAAAGCCCATGTCCCCCCGAAGGATGTCCGTGAGGATCGTTTTGCTCATGGTCGCCGGGAGGTGGATGGATTCGCCGGTGGAGATCGAGGTATACGTCCCCGTCTCGATCCGCGGATACTGGATGTGCGCGGTCATGATCATGTCCGTGCCCGCGTCGATGGCGGCCTGGAACGGGATCAGCTCGCGGGCCTTCAATTCTTCATAGGTCCGGTCGATCACGGGCGCGCCCGTGTGGCTGTCCGTGTCCGTGTCGCCGTGGCCGGGAAAGTGCTTCGCGGTCGAGAGGGTCCCCGCGTCGTGCAGGCCCTGTATGTAGGCGCTCCCGAACGCCGCGACGGTCTGCGGGTCGTCCGAGAAGGACCGTATGCCGATAATGGGATTGAGCGCGTTGTTGTTGACGTCCACCACCGGCGCGAAATCCGCCTGGATGCCCAGCAGGCCGAGCTCCTCGCCGAAGATCGCCGCCGCGGCCCGGGCGTTCTCAGGATCGCCGGTCGCGCCGAGCGCCATGTTGCTGACGCCCTGCGCGCCGTAGGGGATGCGGTTGACGTTGCCGCCCTCCTGGTCCGTGAAGATGATCTGGGGCAGTCCGCCACCCGCCTGGTTGGTCGCCTGAAAATCCGCGATCAGCCGAAGTGTCTGCTCGGCGTCCACGATGTTCTGGCCGAAGAGTAGTATCCCGGCGAAGTGGTTGCGGGAGACCATGTCCCGTATTTCGTCGTTCAGCTGGGTGATGTTCTCCTTGGGCGGCTCCTCCTCCGGCATCTCCTCGCCCTCCGGCGGAACCTCCTGCCACACGCGGAAGGACGCGATCATCATCTGCGCGACCTTGTCCCGCAGGGTCATTCTGGAGAGAATCGCCTCCAAAGCATCGTCCTGCGCGTTCTGCGCGAACGCCGCGGTAGAGAGCACCACCAGCAGAGCCAATACAAGGCACAGAATTCTTTTCATCGTCGTCAACCTCCCGCTTATATTATTGTATACATATTTTTCCACCATGTCAACGATATGGAATCAGTTCTCCGCCAAGATGTATTGTAGTCCTGCACAAAAAAACGTCACGCTTTTTTTCGGGCGGTACTTGTTTTCCGGTCCCCGATATACTATGATTATATGAGACAGGGATTGCCGGAAACGGAGCGCAACACAATGAAGGCTTCCTTTGGGGAGAGCCTGCGGCGGCTGCGGATCCATACCCCTGGGCATGAAAAGGCAGAATGGATGAATGCATCCATCTGAAAGAGGATGGACAAGATATCTTACCCATGAAGAAACGGAGGAATGGATGATGAAGCGCTTGATTCGGGTACTGGCGATGCTGTGTGTGATGGCGTTGGGCTTCTGCGCCCTGGCGGAGCAGAGCGCCACGGTGACGTCGGTGGAGGCCGCCAGCGACAACACCGAGGCGGATGAGCGCGGCGTGGAATCGCTGAAGCTCATCGCGGACGCGATGGTCGAGAAGAACAGCGTCAACGTGGACACGGTCTCCGGCGCGACGGGCACGAGCAACGCGGTCATCGCCGCGGCCACGCAGGCCTGGCTTCAAATCCAGGCGGAAGCGGCGAGCGGTGAGGACTGGATGGAAGCGGCTCCGGCAGGCGACACGCTCTACCAGGTGGCGCTGCTGCAATCGCTGGTCCAGGGCTACTACGACGGCATCGTCACAGTGGAGGAGCTTAAGCAGCACGGCGACACCGGCATCGGCACCTTCGAGGACGTCAACGGCGAGATGATCGTGCTGGACGGCACCGTCTATCAGGCCGTCGCGGACGGCAGCATCGCCGTTCCCTCCGAGGATGAGACCGTGCCCTTCAGCAACGTGACGTTCTTCGACGTGGACGAGACGCTTGCGCTCAGCGGCGTTGCGGACATGGCGGCGCTGCAGGAAGCGATGAACGGCGTCGTGAACGAACTCGGCGCGAACTGCTTTTACATGGTGAAGATCGAGGGGACGTTCGATTCGATCAAGGTGCGCAGCGAGTACAAGCAGGAGAAGCCGTACCGGGCGCTGGACGTGGCGCTGGCCGAGGATCAGACGGAGTTCGACTACGAGGACGTTCGCGGCACGGTCGTCGGCCTGTACTGCCCGGACTACATGGGCGGGCTCAACACGCCCGGCTGGCACTTCCACTTCATCAACGAGGACCGGACCCGGGGCGGGCACGTGCTGCAGATCAGCGTCAAGGAGGCGGAGGCCGCCTTTGACATGACGGACGGCTTTGAGATGGCGCCGCTGAAAAATCCGGTGGTGGATCTGAAGAAGCACTGATGTGAACAGTTAAATGAAATGGCGGAGGCTGCGGCAGCATGCAGCGCGGCGGCCTCCGGACGCGCCGGATGTGAACGATTCCTTCTGGATCTCGGAGATCACGGACGATATTTTTGAGAGGATACAGGGCAAATCCTTCAAGGACGACTGCACGCTTCCCCGGGAGGATTTGCGCTATCTGCATGTGCTGCATGTGGACCTGAACGGAGAGACCCACGAAGGGGAGATGATCGTCAACTACCATATCGCGGAGGATGTGTTGGATATCCTCCGGCAGCTGTATAAGGCGAACTATCCCATCGAGAAGATCCGCCTGGTGGATGAATACGGCGCGGACGACGAGCTTTCCATGGAGGACAACAATTCATCCTCGTTCAACTTCCGGTTCATCTCCCATACCACCCGGGTCTCCAAGCACGGACTGGGCCTGGCAGTGGATATCAACACGCTGTACAACCCGTATACGAAGATCGTGGACGGCGAGCGCATTGTGGAGCCGATCACGGGCGAGCCCTATCTGGATCGGGAAGCGGACTTCCCGTACAAGATCGACCATGACGACCTGTGCTTCAAGCTGTTTATAGAGCATGGCTTCGAATGGGGAGGAGACTGGGAAGACCGGAAGGATTACCAGCATTTTGAGATTCCCACCGCCCTGATTGAAGAATGGTATCCGTCGAACGAATGATCCGGATCGTGCGTGGAGGCGGGGAAGGCGGCGCGAAGGTTGACAATGCACCGGGGGCTGTGATAGAATGAAGCTGCGCCGGGCGACCGGCGCGGGACGGCATTGCAGATCGCGGTTCCTTCGTTTACGGGTGTGGATACGCGGGTTCGAATCCCGCGCGCTCTCAAATGAGCGCTGGTCCAATGGCAGGGCGTCACATAGAATACCGCCTTCAATTTTATCCGTCTCTTTTCCTTGCCGCAAAAAGCGCTCGCGCGCGCAGAAGACACGATCCAAAATGACCACCGGCTCAGCCGGTGGTCATCGTATTTCAGGGCTTTGATTCATTTCAGCGCGACCGTCGTCTGGCCGCGCTCCTTCTGGCGGGTCTTGTCCAGGTACAGCGCTTCATCCGCGCGCTGCATGCACTTCTGGAAGGTGTCGTCCCGGCCGGCCCACTCGTTCCAGCCTGCGCCGATGGACAGCATGTAGGGGGTCTGATACGCGCGGCACTTGGCCTCGATCAGGCCGCGGATCTCGGCGATCAGCGGCGCTATCTCTTCGCCGACGGCCGCGTGGACGATCAATATGAACTCGTCGCCGCCGAACCGGGCGAGGAACATCGGCGTGCTGTGGTTCTTCACGACGCCCTTCAGGGCCTCGGCGACGATCAACAGCGCGCGGTCGCCCTCGGCGTGGCCGTAGGTGTCGTTGACGACCTTGAAGTCGTTGATGTCGAACATGACGACGAACGTGCGCCGGCCGTCGCGGTACATGTTGGCCCGCTGCGAGGTGTAGTGCAGCAGTTGGCCGCGGTTGTTCAGCGAGGTCAGCGGGTCCGTGGAGATCTGCGCATCCATCGAGTTGATGAAGAACACCAGCATCAGTATCGCGCAGCAGAAGCAGAAGATCGGCGTCTCCGGCAGCACGAGGATCTGGAACAGCCCACCCGCGATCACCATCAGCGGGAAGAAGCCGATGAACAGGTGCCGCTTGCGCTCCAGCGGGCTCTCCTCCACGCGCGCGCGTCGCAGGGTGTAGACGACGACCACCACGATGTAGACGCAGGGCACCGCGATCTGGAAGATGCTGTAGGCCATCTGCAGGTTGAGTTCCTCGTCCACCAGCACGCCGGGCCTGATCAGATAGGTGAGGATGATCGCCAGCGTGGAGAGGTAGAACGGGAGCTGGATGGCGAGCTTCGTGCGCTTGTTCTCCCGGTACGGGATCTGCTCCACGGCCATCACGTATCGCAGCCACGTGTAGGTGATGGCGGCCATGAGCAAGTAGTTCGAGAAGTTGGTCGACAGCACGGTGAACAGCGTCCTCGGCAGTATCCCGGCGATGACGGCCGCCCAGAGCGCGTCGGAGACGAAGTAGAGCATGAAGGCGATCAGCGCGTGGTCGTACTTGATCTGCTTTTCCTGCCGGTCGACGCCAAACACATCGCGGAAGAGCATGATCGCGAATATGATGACGCAGACGACGCTCGCCTCAGTGTAGTAGATGAAATAACTGGACATCTCTTCGCGTCCCTTCTTTTAGCGGTTACTGATGGAGGCTGTTTTTTTCTCAAAGCGAAGCACGTTCCAGGACGCCTTCTCCAGCTTCGCCGTCACGACGCCGCCCTCGCAGCGGGTGCCTGTGACGGCGCGGGGGAGGATGGCGTTCGGGTTTTCGAAGGTGTTGGCGATCTCCGGGGAAGATGCGTGCATCTCGATGTGCTCCCGGAACGTCCAGCCCTCGAACGCGCGCGCGTCCAGCTCCAGCAGCTGCGCGTCGTCCAGGTCCGCGTTGATGGCGAACACGGTCAGCGCGCCGCCCTCCTCGTCGAGCGCGGCGGCGGCCTGCACGGTGTCCACGCCCTCAAAGCCGGCGTACTGGTTCATGTCGTCGATGGCGTAGCCGGGCACGTCGTAGCGCGCGCAGTCCACCTGGCATTGCAGCGACACGCCCCTGGCCCAGCGGATCATCTGCGTGAACGGGTAGTGCGCCGCGCCCTTCCAGGCGTGCTCGCGGTCCGTGCGGCACAGGCAGCCGAGGCCGCCGGTGGCGCAGCCGATGCGGACGCGGTCCGCGTGGCGCAGCATTACCAGCATCGTTCCGGCCATGCCCAGCGCGGAGAGCATCTCGTTGGGCGTATAGGGCTCCCGGCGGGTGGACCAGTCGTCCGGGTCGTGGCGCACGTAGGTCCGCTCCGGGTCGAAGGCGCAGAACATGTCCGCGGTCTGCCGCCCTGCCAGGCCCAGCCGCGCCTCGCCGCGGGGCCGGAGCATGCTGCCGTACTCGTCCAGCGCCAGCATCATCGTCTTTTTGGTGCGCAGCTTCGTGCGCAGGTAGTCGCAGAGCGCGATCTCCGTGCGGATGTAGTCCTCGTAGGCCTTGTAGCCCGCCAGCAGCGCCCGGGGCATGTCCGTCGGCGCGCTGTGGTAGTGGTGCAGGGAGATGTAGTCCACCGAGTCGTAGCACATCTCCAGCGCCCGCATGTCCCAGTCGGGGTAGTGGTTCAGGAAGGGGGAGGAGGACACGCAGGCCATGGTCTCGATGTGTGGGTCGATCCACTTCATCGCTTTGCTGGCCTCGTGCGCCAGCACGCCGTAGCCGCGCGGGTCGCGCTCCCACGAGCCGACCTGCCAGGGGCCGTCCATCTCGTTGCCCAGGCACCAGGTCTTCACGCCGTAGGGCTGGGCGTGGCCGTTCTTGCGGCGCAGGTCGGACCACCACGTGCCGCCCTCGAAGTTCGTGTACTCCACGCAGTCCATCGCGTCCTGCAGCGTGCCCGTGCCGAGGTTCACCGTGTAGATCGCCTCCGCGCCGGCCTTCTCCGCCCATTGCAGGTACTCGTCATGGCCCACGTCGTTGGGGATGTACTGGAACCACGCCGGGTCGAGGCGCGCCTTGCGGCCCTCGCGCGGGCCGATCGAATCCTTCCACTGCCAGCCGGACACGAAGTTGCCGCCGGGCAGGCGCACGCAGGGCAGCCCGGTCTCCCGGAGCGCCCCGTAGAAGTCGCCGCGCATGCCCTGCACGTCGGCGGAGGGATGCCTGGGGTTGTACATGCTGCCGTTGACCATGGAGCCGATGGGCTCCAGGAACGCGCCGAACAGCCGCGGCGAGATCGCGCCGACGCGGTAGTCCGGGTGCAGGGTCAGCCTGGCCTTCTTCATGGGAACCATCCTTTCGCGCGCCTTTGCGAGGTCCGTCAGCGCCGCTTGACCTTCGCCCTGCGCTTGTTCTCGTACATGATCTTGTCCGCGCGGCGGGCCGTGTCGCTGACGGAGTTGTCGATCTGCGGGTCGTACACCGCGACGCCCATCGAGATGTGCACCTCGTCCCAGGCATTCTCCGCCTGGGTGGTGATCTCCTCGGCGGTGACGGTGAAGCGGTGGATTAGTTCCTCGCGGTTGTTGAAGTCCTCGTTCTGCAGCACCACGACAAACTCGTCGCCGCCGATGCGGAACACCGGGCTGTGCTGGAACACGCGGCAGATCAGGCGGCTCGCGGCCTTCAGGTACACGTCGCCCTTGTCGTGGCCGTTCTGGTCGTTGACAGTCTTGAGGTTGTCGCAGTCGAACACGCCGATCGCGAACTCCATGCTGCCGTCCTCGTCCAGCTTGCCCTGCAGTTCGTCGATGTACTTGCCGTACGCGCCCTTGTTGCGCACCGACGTCAGCGCGTCGACGAACACGCGCCGGTTCAGGTCGCTGACCAGGTGCTCCTCCTCGAGCACCCTCTTTTCCGCCCGGATGCTGCGCAGCAGCAGCACGAGGATCACCAGCAGGATGGCCGCGATCGCCGCCATCACGATGAACAGGTGGTCGCGCACCAGGTCGCCGAAGCTCTGCTTCACGTCCTCGGTGGAGTAGTAGGTCAGCGCGGTGTGGATCGTGGCGTCGGGCACGGCCTGCGTGATCCGCGAGAGGATGGAGTAGAGCTCGGTATCGCCCCGGCGCACGGCGATGCAGTAGTCCATATCCACGCCGGTATATACGGTGGTCAGGTGCAGCTTTTCACACTGCTTGGAGATGTTGCTGAAGCGGTAGTTGCTGATGATGACGCAGTCGGCCCCGCCGGCCGCGACGGCCTCCAGACCGGCGGGCGTGTCCTTGAAGTAGGCGCGCCGCCAGGTGGGGTAGTTGTCCGACAGCCACATGTCGTAGTTGGTGTTGCCCTCGTTGACGGCCACGACCACGTCCTGCTTGCGGATAAACTCCTTCTGTTCCGAGGCGCGCACCACGGCGTCCATCTCCGTGCGCATCAGCGGCGGCGACATGATCACGTCCAGCGCCTCGGCGTCGTTGTCGGCCAGGTTGGCGGGGAACACGCAGTCCACGTCTCCGCGCTTCATCGCCTCGATGGCGGCGGAGGCGGTGGGGAAGGAGACGGCCTCGAAGTCCAGGCGCGCGTTCTCCAGGCACGAGGCGGCGTAGGTCAGGTAGTCCTTCAGCGCGCCGGTCAGCTCGCCCGTATCCGGGTCGGTGGCGCAGAAGGCCAGGTAGTTGTCCTGATAGCCCACGCGGATCGTGCCGTGCGCGTCCAGCCAGGCCTTCTCGGAGTCGTTCAGGTAGCGGTCGGTCTGGCTGCTGTTCAGATACTTCTCGTGCAGCTGCTGGTTGTAGTACTTGTTCTCGTCCTGGATGCGGTTCATCGCCGCGTCCAGCTCCGCCAATAGGTCCGGCCGGTCCTTGTTGACGGCGAAGTAGAAGTCGGACGAGCCGATCTTGCAGATGGGCATGGCGGTGTCGGGGCTTCCGAAGATGTCCATCGTGACGAAGGCGTCCAGCTCGCCGGTCTTGAGCAGCGCCAGCGATTCCTCCTCGGGCGTGTGCGTCTCGACGAGCTCCACCCGGATGCCGCGCATCTGCGTCCACTTCCTGAACAGGTCCAGCTGGATGCTGCCCGTCGTCACGCCGACGCGCTTGCCCTCCAGCGATGCGAAGTCCTCCGACGTGATCTCGTCGTTGTCGGGCGCGACGAACACGTAGTACGCCTCCATGCCCATCGGCAGCGACGCGAACAGCATGCTGTCGGCGCGCTCCTCCATGTAGGAGACGTCGCTCATCAGGTCGATCTCGCCGTCCTTCAGCTTTTGCATCAGCTCCGACCAGGTGCCCTCCACGTACTCGTAGCGCCAGCCGGTGTAGGCGGCGAGCTTCCACTGATATTCATAGGAGTAGCCGGAGCGCCTGCCGTATTGGTCCGTGATGAAGTAGGGCGGCTCGTGCCAGCCCACGCGCACGGTCTTTGTCTCCTCCTGGGCGAACGCGGCCGCCGGCAGCGTGAGCATCGCCGCCAGGCACAGCGCGATGAAGAGCGCCGCAAATCGCCTGATCCTGAAAGCCATGGTGTATTCTCCTTTGTACAGGTATTGAGAGTACAGAGCGCAAAAACCATATTTTAACAACTTATATTGTAAACCAGGCGCGCGCGTCTGTCAACCGGTTACAACGCCCGAACGGGCCCGATGCGCGCCGGAATGAGGGGGAGAGGGGACGTTTTGACAGGTGAAATGAAAAACCGACCGGGTTCGCCGGTTCGGTCGGCGAAAAAGGGATAATTTTGTCCCCATTTCAGCGAGTTTTTGTATTGTTAAGCTGGCGTCAAGAATATATGATATAGACGTGGGGAGTTTTATATGGTAAATCGACAAAGGAGGGTGGGCTCTCATGCGATCAGCGGCGAAAACTGGAAGCGTGAACGCGCGCCTCGATCCAAAGAAAAAGCGCTCCTATCAGGAGTTTCTCTATATTCTGCCCTTCATACTGCTCGTGGGCATATTCTCGTACTTCCCGCTGTACGGCTGGATCTACGCGTTCCACGACTATCAGCCGCCCAAGCCGATCACCGCTGAGACGTTCGTCGGCCTCAAGTGGTTCTACTACATCGTTTCCAATACCGTGCGCACGGCGGTTTCCCTGTTCTTCTCGTGGTTCCCGATGATCTTTGCGGTGTTCCTCAACGAGATCAAGTGCCGCCCGTACCAGAAATTCGTGCAGACGGTCACGACGCTGCCGAACTTCATCAGCTGGGTGCTCGTGTTCTCCATCGCGTTCAACGTGTTCGGCTCCAACGGCGCGGTGAACTCGGTGATGATGGACGCAGGGCTGATCGACAAGCCCATCTCGTTCCTGAAGTCGAAGGACCACCTCTGGTTCAAGATGTGGCTGTGGCTGACGTGGAAAAACGCCGGCTGGGCGGCGATCATGTACCTGGCCGCCATCACCGGTATCGACGAGCAGATGATCGAGGCCGCGCGCGTGGACGGCGCGACCCGCATGCAGATCATCCGCCACATCATCATCCCCAGCATCCTGCCGACGTACTTCGTCATCGTCATGCTGAACATCGCCAGCTTCCTGAACAACGGCATGGAGCAGTACTACGTGTTCCAGAACGACTTTAACCGAAAATACATAGAAGTGCTGGATCTGTACGTGTACAACTATGCCCGCAGCAGTATCAAGAACTATCCGCTGTCCACGGCCATCAGCATGCTCAAGAGCATCGTGAGCGTGGCCTTGCTCGCCGGAACCAACGCGGTTTCCAAGCTGATCCGCGGCGAGAGCTTTATATAATGAGCGCCTGAGGCACAGTGGCAGACGGGAGGGGTTTCCATGAGCAAACAGAAGAACGCAAACGGCGTGCAGCTCGACAAGGGCCTGGGCGATCGGATCATCAGCGTGGTCACCTACGTGGTCTACGCGATCTTCGCCTTCGTGTGCGTCTATCCGTTCTACTATATCTTCATCAACTCCATCTCGGCCAACAACCTCTCCGAGCGCGGCAAGGTCATCCTCTATCCGATGGAGATCCACTTCCAGAACTACATCAACGTCGCCAAGATCCCCGGCCTTTTGAACGCGGCGAAGATCTCCGTGCTGAGGACTCTGATCGGCACGGTGCTGACGGTGATCGTGGCCGGCTTCCTCGGCTACATGTTCACGCGCCAGACGCTCTGGAAGCGCAAGTTCTGGTATCGTTTCGTGGTGGTGACGATGTACTTCAACGCCGGCATCATCCCGTGGTACCTGACGATGAACAAGCTGGGCCTGACCAACAACTTCTGGGGCTACATCTTCCCCACGATCATCCAACCGTTCTACATCATCCTGTGCAAGACCTTCTGCGAATCGGTGCCGCAGGAGCTTCAGGACGCCGGCGAGATCGACGGCGCGGGCACGCTGCGCATCTTCTTCAGCATCATGCTGCCCGTCATCAAGCCAATACTGGCCACCATCGCCATATTCGCGGCGGTGAACCAGTGGAACTCGTTCCAGGACACGCTGCTTCTGATGACGAACACCGACAAGTACAACACGCTGCAATACGTGCTGTTCCAGTACATCAACCAGGCCAACAGCCTGAAGGCGCTGATCAGCAGCACGACGACCTCCACCAATCTGGCGGCCACGCTGGCGCGCGCCGCCACCGCCACCTCCGTGCGCATGACGGTCACGGTCGTGGTCGTGCTGCCCGTGATGATGATCTATCCGTTCTTCCAGCGCTTCTTCACCAAGGGCATCATGATCGGCGCGGTGAAGGGTTAATCGCAGTTGATAACAGGGCTAAGCCCTGTATCATAGAATCAAAGGAGGGTTACTATGAAAAAGCTACTGTCTGTCCTGCTGGTATGCGCCATGGTGTTGTCCATGGGCCTGATCAGCGCGGTGGCCGAGGAAGCGCCCCTGGTCATCGACATCTACGACGAGGCCGCCAACTACAACGGCACCCAGTCCGGCTGGTTCGCCAAGGTCGTGAAGGATCGCTTCAACATTGAGCTGAACATCATCGCGCCCCAGGTCGTGGGCAACGAAGTGGAAGCCACCCGCCTGGCGGACGGCAACCTGGGCGACATCATCGTCTGCGACAAGGCCAAGATGCCCGGCTATGTCTCCTCCGGAGTGGTGCGCGACATCAGCGACAAGCTGCCCGAGTGCGAGAACATCATGAAGTTCCAGGAGCAGATCGAGG
>CACYET010000101.1 GCA_902773515.1 uncultured Eubacteriales bacterium
CTGAGCGCGCTGAGCGAGCTGTTCGACGTGCTGCGCATCGACCACTTCATCGGCTTTGCCAACTACTACGCCATCCCCGCCACCGAGGCCACCGCCCGCAACGGCGTCTACGAGCTCGGGCCGGGCCGCCGGCTGTTCACGAAGATCAAGAAGGCGCTGCCGGGGCTGAACATCGTCGCCGAGGACCTGGGCGTGGTGAGCCCGCGCGTGAAGAAGCTGCTGGCCTTCTGCGGCTATCCCGGCATGAAGGTGATGCAGTTCGCCTACGGCTCGGACGAGAACCCGGACCTGCCGGAGCACCACGTGAAAAACTGCATCGTGTACACCGGCACGCACGACAACAACACCACGCAGGGCTGGTGGGAAGACGCCGACAAGGCCACCCGCGCGCGCGCCCGCGAGAAGCTGGGCATGCCCGCGGACGAGAGCGACGTGCTGCCTTTCATCATCCGCGAGGCCTTCCTGTCCGTGGGCGACACCGTGATCGTGCCGATGCAGGACTGGCTGGGCCTGGGCGCGAAGGCGCGCATGAACTTCCCCGGCACGGTGGGCGGCAACTGGCTGTGGCGCATGCCGCCGACCGACTACGCGCCCATCGCGCGCCGGATCCGCCGCCTGAACCGGCTGAGCCATCGCGGGCCGATCCGCCCCGCCACCGGCGCGGAGCTGATATCGAAGGCCGGGGAGATCAGCCTGTGCGACTGGCACGCCCCGCTGAGCGCCGTCGGCCCCGTGCAGCTGCACGACGCCGTCGCGAAGGCCGCCATGCTGGACATCGCGCCCCAGTGGGCCGACGATTATGAGGACCGGCTGAGCCGCCGCCGCGCGGTGTACCTGTCCGCGGAATACCTGATGGGCCGCATGGTGTACAACAACCTGTACGCGATGGGCGTGCTGAAGGACGTGCGCGAGCGCCTCGCGCTGGAGGGCGTGGACCTGGCCGACCTGGAGGACATCGAGGACGCCGCGCTGGGCAACGGCGGACTGGGCCGACTGGCCGCCTGCTTCCTGGACAGCGCCGCCACGCACGACATCCCGCTGGACGGCTACGGCCTGCGCTACAAGTACGGCCTGTTCCGCCAGAGCTTCGACGAAAACGGCGCGCAGGCGGAGGACCCGGACGACTGGACCCGCTTCGGCGATCCCTGGAGCGTGCGCCGGGACGACCTGGAGCAGTATGTGACCATGAAGGGGCTGACGGTGCGCGCCGTGCCCTACGACATGCCCATCATCGGCTACGGCCGCCGGAGCGTCGGCACGCTGCGACTGTGGCAGTGCGAGGCCGTGGAGGACTTCGACTTCGACGCCTTCAACGCGCAGGACTACGCTTCGGCCTGCCGCAACAAGAACAGGGCCGAGGACATCACGAAGGTGCTCTACCCGAACGACACGATGAAGGCCGGCAAGCTGATGCGCCTCAGGCAGCAGTACGTGCTGGTGAGCGCGTCGCTGCAGGACATGCTGGACGCCTACCGCCGCGCGCACGGCGATGACCTGTCGGGCTTCGCGAAGCTCCACGCCGTGCAGCTGAACGACACGCACCCGACGATGGCGATCCCGGAGCTCGTGCGCCTGCTGATGAACGAGGGCATGACCTTCGGCAGGGCCTTCAATATCGCGCGCAAGACCTTCCGTTACACGAACCACACCGTGATGCGCGAGGCGCTGGAGTGCTGGGATCTGAAGCTGCTCAGCGAGCTGTCGCCGGAGCTGGTGCGCGTCATCCGCCGCATCCAGACGAAGCTGAACGCCGACCTGAAAAAGGCCGGGGTCGCGGACGCCGCGCCCTACGCCATCATCGACGCCAACCGGCGCGTGCACATGGCAAACCTGGCGGTCTACGGCTCGTCGTACACCAACGGCGTGGCCGAGATCCACAGCCAGATATTGAAGGACGACGTGTTCCGGGAGTGGTATGCGCTGTACCCCGAGCGCTTTGGCAACAAGACCAACGGCATCACCCAGCGGCGCTGGCTGGGCCTGTGCAACCCGGAGCTGACGGCGCTGCTCGCGGACGCACTGGGCACGGACGCCTTCCTGACGAACCTGTTTGAGCTGAAGAACCTGAAGCCGCTGATCGACGACGACCTGGCTGCGCGGTTCATCGAGGTGAAGGACGAAAAGAAGCGCCAGCTGGCGCAGCTGGTGCTGGAGCGCGAGGGCATCGACATCCCGCCGCACTTCGTGTTCGACGTGCAGGTGAAGCGCCTGCACGAGTACAAGCGGCAGCTGATGAACGCGCTGTCGATCCTGGACATCTACTACGGCCTGAAGGACGGGAGCCTCACCGACTTCCCGCCCACGGCGTTCATCTTCGGAGCCAAGAGCGCCCCGGGCTATGCTCGCGCGAAGGCCGTGATCCGCTTCATCAACCGCATCGCACAGATGGTGAACGCCGATCTGGAGACGAACGACAGGCTGCGCGTGGCGTTCGTGCAGAACTACAACTGCTCCTACGCCGAGCACATCATCCCGGCGGCGGACATCTCCGAGCAGATCTCCCCCGCGGGCACCGAGGCCAGCGGCACCGGCAACATGAAGCTGATGCTGAACGGTGCGGTGACGCTGGGCACCTACGACGGCGCGAACATCGAGATCGTGGAGCAGGCCGGCGCGGACAACAACTTCGTGTTCGGCGCGACGGTGGAGGAGCTGAACGCCATCAAGGGCAGCTACGACCCGCGGGCGATCTACGAGGCCAACCCGAGATTGATGCGCGTGATCGACGCGCTGGGCGAATTCGAGGAGGCCGAAGAGCCCTATCGCGAGGGCGACCTTGCGGAGCTGAGGCAGTCGCTGCTCGACGGCGCCAGCTGGCACGCGCCCGACCACTACTTCATACTCAAGGACTACGACTCCTACATGGAGGCGAAGCTGCGGGCCATCCGCGCCACGGCCGACCGGACCGCGTTCGCGAAGATGTGCCTTTACAACATCGCCGGGGCCGGCAAGTTCTCCAGCGACCGCACGATCGCGGAGTACTGGGAGGAGATTTGGAGGAAGTAACGGATATATACAACGGCGGGCGGTGGGACCGCCCGCCTGTACGAATATCGATATATTGTTTGTCAGCGTATCATACAGAGAGACCAGATTGCCACGTCGCATCCTGACGGATGCTCCTCGCAATGACGTTTGCGGATGCGCTTCGTTGTACGTCATTGCGAGGAGGCATGAAGAGGAGGCGCAATGCGCCTCCTCTTCATGCCGACGTGGCAATCCGGTTCCCTACTCTGGCCAAACCTCCGCCAGAGGCTGCCTTGTCTCGTTTTCCTTCGCGTCGCGGTGGTACAGCCAATCCCCCATCACAAAGTCATAGCACTCCGGCTCGACGGTCCGCCTTTCGCAGTGCTCCGGGTCGAAGGTCGGGTGCTCCGCATCAATCGGGAAGAAGAGCGCCGCGTCGGTGCGCTCGTCGCCGAACATACCGCCCTTGCTGCCCCACAGCGCCAGCACGACACCGCCTGGCGTGACGCTGTGGAACCAGTAGCGCTCCTTCGACACCTCCCGTATGTCCGTGCCGTCGAGGTTCATCGAGATCATGGCCTGCCGCTTATCCGACCAAGTGTACAGCCGCCCGCCCAGCGCGATGTAGCCGTAGCCGTTAGCGCCGCTGTCGGGATCGTATTCGTCGGTCAGCCAGTTCAGGTGCAGGGCCCCGCCGCGCTCCAACAGCCGCGCGTCCAGCGCCAGGATGCCGCCGTCGGCGACGATCAGCCAGCCGTCGGCATAGACCATGTACCCCGTGCCAGTCCCGCTGTTGCGGATGCCGTCCTTCGCCCGATAGACGAGCTTCGGCTGGAAATCCGCCAGGGACGCGAAATAAATGCAATCGCCGTACTCATAGTACACACCGTCCCCCACCGGCAGCAGATCGCCGATATAGGCGCCGTCCTCCGCGCACCGGCCCAGCGCTTCGAGGTTCCCGCCGTCGTAGTCGCAGCGCCAGAGGCCGCCCGCGTCGTCGCTCAGCAGCAGGCCGTCCCCCAGGTCGAACATCGTCACTTCCGAGTGGTCGAAGTTCGCCAATATCTGCCGCGCCTGCTCGGGGTGGCCCTCCGGGTAGGCGAACAGGCTGTAGGACGAGCAGACGCCCCAGCCCCAGCTCTCGTCCACGCCGCGCAGGTCGAACACCGTGTCGCCCGCCAGCAGGCGCGTGCGACTGCCGCCCTCACAGGCGCGGGTGACGTCCGTGCAGGAGTTGTAGGTCCCGGCGTCCATGTGCGGCGGAGTGTGCGGAGCGACGGTCAGCCCTTCCCCGCCGAACGCGCGCTTCTCGGCCATCGTCGGCTTCGGCGCGCCCTCTGTCACGCGAAATTCCAGCCAGTGCTCGGCTTCTCTCTCGAAGCCGTCCAGCGACAGCCGGTACAGCCCCGGTTCCAGCGCGCCGACCTCCTCCAGCGGCACGACGAGCGTCACACGGTCGCAGAAGTAGCCCGAGTGGGCGCGCTCCGGGTCGCCGTCGGCATAGGCCTTGATGAATCCGCCCTTGCTCACCCAGCGCTCGTTGCGGCTCCGGGCCAGGCCGATCTCATTGGAATAATAAGCGATGCCGCCCCTGGACCGCGCGAGCGTGAAGCTGACGAAGCCCGTGCCGACGGGATATGCGCTCTGGTCCATCTGGGCCACGGTGCCGTCCGGCAGCGTAACGGTCGTGACGGGCTCGTGGTCCGCCTCCCAGAAAGTTTCGTCGGCGCTGAGGAGATCGCTGTCCCGCGCCTCGCTGTTCAGCGAAAAGCCATTCAGATCGTTCAGCGCCGCGACCTCGCCGCCCGACAGCGGGCAGATGTACACGACGTCCTCTCCGTCGCGATAGCCCGTGAGCCACGTCTGTTGGCAGCAGTATGCGAAGCGGCTCGACACGCCGCCTGCATCGATTTCGCTCCTGCGAAACACCGCCACATTGACGTCGCCGTCGCGCACGACGTAGGTCTGCAAGTCCGTCCAGTTCTCCTCGTCGCGGAAGGCGATCTCGCCGCCGGACTTCTTCACGGCGAGCGCCAGCTCCCCCGCCCAGCGCGTCGAGCCGTCGCCCTGACGCAGCGTGGAGCCCGCGTCATAGGTGGCAATGCGCAGATCGGCACGGTAGAAGATCACGGGGAGCGTATATTCTTCTGTAATGGCCTCGTTCGGGCGCACGACGAGCACCCACGCCGTGCCGATGTGGCGGCGGGCCATCAGCAGCGCGTCGGTCCTGTCGGCGTCCAGGTCGGGGATGCCGGCTTCCACGACTTGCTCCGCGCCGGGGACGGCGTTTTCCAGCCAGCGGCAGTAGTCCTGCCCGTGCACGAGCCGGGCGATGTCGTCCAACTGGTTTTCGTTTTCGCGCAGCAGCGCCTCCGGCACCCGCGCGGGCTCGGACGCGCCGAACATCTGGCCGCGGATGCGGGCGTCCGGTATGCGGATCACGAGCGTACCGCCGCGCTCATAGGCCTCGATCACCGCGTCGGCATCCGCCTTGGGGTCCTCGACACCGCAGCAGACCGGGCACGGGCAGAGGCGGCCGTAGTCCTCGGCGAGCGCGTCGGAGCCGACCCGCTTGAGTGCGCCGGAATACCGCGCCAGGCGGCAGTTTTCCGCCGCGTGGTAGTAGTATTCATTGGCGTATTCGCTCACCCAGTGCTCCTCATTCCAGTCGTCCCTCTGGCCCAGGTTCCAGTCGTCGGCGCGGGCCAGAACGCACAGCGACAGCGCCGCGCAGAGCAGCGCAAGCAGCATCGTTTTCTTCACGCCGTTTCACCTCGAATCGTCCATGATCCCCCATACAACAGACGCCCGGGAAGGGGCGCGTGGATGGATAGATGGAATGCTAAATTCTTGAGATTATTATAGCATGAATGAGCCAAGGACACAAGAAAGCGAAAAAGAAGCCAGATTGCCACGTCGCATCCTGACGGATGCTCCTCGCAATGACGTTTGCGGATGCGCTTCGTTGTACGTCATTGCGAGGAGGGCGTCAGCCCGACGTGGCAATCTGGTTTCTTATGCGGGCGGCGCAACGCCGCCCCTACTAGCGTGCGCGTTGTAGCGGCGCCGTCTACGGCTCCACAGTATGGGCGGGCGGCGTTGTGCCGCCTGCCTTGCTTGCCAACGGACGCCAATTATGGCGTCCCTACGGCTCCCTCCTCACTCACATGAGGAATCCGTTGATGATCTGCTCCTCGGCCTCCTGTTCGGTCAGGCCCAGGGTCATCAGCTTGATCAGCTGCTCCCCGGCGATCTTGCCGATGGCGGCTTCGTGCACCAGCGCGGCGTCCACGTCGTTGGCCTCGAGGCCGGGCACGGCCAGGATGCGGCCGCGGTCCATGATGATGGAGTCGCACTCGGTGTGGCCGCTGCAGGGCGCGTTGCCGATCACCTTCGCGTCGAAGCGCTGGTAGGAGTCGTCGCGGGCGACGGAGCGCGACACGACGTCGGCGCTCGACCCGGCCCCGTTCAGGTTCACCACGTAGGTGCTCAGCGCGCGCTGGCTGCCGTGGGTCATCAGGCGCTCGCGGACCACCAGCTTCGCCCCCGCCGCGAGTTCCGCGGTGGTGGTGCGCTCGGTGTCGTCCACGCCCTTGATCTGCGCCATCTCCATCTCGACGGTGCTGC